>CAZBPB010000026.1:11726-17693 GCA_964493565.1 uncultured Pleurocapsa sp.
TCACCATAGTCATGTGTTGGCGGAACAATGGCCCGATATGAAACACGGTATTAGAGGCTAAGAAGGCTAAGCCAGAGAGCGCGGCGATGCCTTTGTGACCACCTTCGCGATAAACGGCGTAACCGATGGCTGAAGCGGTAACCAGTGTGCCTAAATAGCCAAGCAGCCGGCCATACCAGTAGGCTGGACCGAACAGCCAGACAAACGGCGCGGCGATGACGTGGAACAGCGGAGGGTAATTGCTGCTGTAAAACGGGTAAACGTCAGTATCCTGATACGGCCACTGACCCTGACTGAACATGATGGTATCTACCAGTTCAAAGCCTTCGCCCTGATCATAATCGAAGGGGAACTGCATGAGGTTGATAGCAAAGGCGACGTAAATCAACAGATAGGCGATCAGGATTGCCAGCGCCGCGCCGATCAGCACGCGGCTGAATGTGAGCAGTCCATTGTTTGGTTGGGAGCGATCAAACGTTTTCAGGGCGGCGTTGCTCATGCGGGTGAATTTCCTAAAGGTAACAGCGTTAGGCCAAGAAGAATCAGGGCAACACAACCGCCTAGCGCGAGCTGTTGTGAGGGGCCGATGCCCCCTTCACGACCAACATCCAGAACATCAATCATCAGGATGCCGACAAAACCGGCGATACCACCTAAAATCAGAAGTATGCCCAGCAGTCGTTTGCTGATGGTATAGTTTTGAGAGAAGAACACTTTGATCCATCGCATAATGTGAGACATTCGCAACTTTTCGTTAGCAGGGCGCGTATAAATATCCAGTAAGACAGAAGCATAGTTTACTGAGTTTCAAAGACTTGACGAGGGTGCAGTCATGACAGATGAATCAAATGTGAATGATCTTAACCAGAATAATGACGCGGGCTACGATCCGTTCAGCGACGACAATATTGTAGATGTGTCTGGCGAAGTGGTTGACGCGAGCGCTTCCGCAGGGGAACAGGCGCGGGTATCGCGGCTTTCTTCAAGTGGCAGCGATGATGTGGTACGCGAATATGAAGAGCGTTACCGCCCTGCAAGCGTCGTGAATGAAGAACCGAAACGTAAACGTGGCTCTGTGCCGCTGCAATTTCCCGGTGATGCCACCAAGGGAAAACGGCCGTATGTGCCAATGAGCTACAGCACGATGAACGTGAGCCAGGACGAGCGTATGTGGGCGGCAGTTGCACACGCCAGCATCTGGGTCACGCTGATCGGTGCAATCGTTTCAGGCGGGATTGTATCGGTAGTGTCGCTATTTATTCCGCTGGCGATCTATTTCGCTTTCCGCCAGAAATCCGACTTTGTGGCTTTCCACGCGCTGCAGGCATTCGTACTGCAACTCGTGGCAACTGTTGGCGTGATTGCACTGGTGGTGATCGGCGGGATTCTATGGAGTTTAGGCTTAGTGGTTGCAGCGCTTTCACTCCTCGTACTGATTGGGATCATTCTGCTGCCAGTGTGGCTTGTAGTTGGCGTGGCTTTCTTTGTAGCCTGCGCGGCGCTGCCGTTCGCGGCGGGGGTGCTGGGTGCGATTGGCGCAATCGAGGTTTACAACGGGCGTGATTATCAGTATCCGTATATTTCCCGCATGATTGACCGCCAGCTTTCGCACAGCTACGTGCGCGCAGCGTAGACAAGAATGAATTTTACAATAAGAATGCCCGGTGATGATCGTCTCCGGGCATTCTTGTTATACAGAGATGAATTATTTCAGTCCTATTCACCACGCTTTATTTTGCGTATGCCCCATGCTATCCTAGCGGGTACTCCTAAGTTTCATGCAAGACTGCACACCGAGGGCAGAACATGTTGAAGACGCACAACTGCGGCGAACTGCGCGCAGAGCACAGCGGCCAAACGGTCACACTTGCCGGTTGGGTGAATAATCGCCGCGATCAGGGTGGGGTTATTTTTATTGACCTGCGTGACCGTTGGGGGATTACACAGGTTGTGGTAGACGAGCAGTCTAACGAACAGGCACACAATGCAGCCGAGAAACTACGCAGCGAATATGTGGCGCAGGTCATTGGCGAGGTGCGGATTCGCCCCGAGGGTACGGCTAACCCCCAGCTACCTACTGGCGATGTTGAGGTGGTGGCGCGGGAAATTGTGCTGCTGAATCCTTCAAAGACGCCGCCGTTCTATATCAATCAAGACTCGAAAGTAGATGAAACAACCCGTATGCATTATCGCTACCTTGACCTGCGCCGCCAGCGTATGCAGAACAATATTGTGCTGCGCCACCGTGTGGTCAAGTACATTCGCGATTTCTTAGACGTGCAGGGCTTTGTAGAAATCGAAACCCCGATTCTGTTTAAGACGACGCCAGAAGGCGCACGTGATTTTCTTGTGCCAAGCCGCCTGATGCCGGGGAACTTCTACGCTTTGCCACAAAGCCCGCAGCAGTTGAAACAACTGTTGATGGTGGCTGGCTATGAGCGCTATTTCCAGATTGCCCGCTGCTTCCGCGATGAAGACCTGCGCGGCGACCGCCAGCCGGAATTTACTCAGCTTGACCTTGAAATGAGCTTTGTGCAGCGTGATGACATTATCGCGCTGATTGAAGAATTGATGATCCAGATTGCCGAAAACGTGGTGGGTAAGACCCCTATCTACAAGCCGTTCCCGCGTATTCGCTATTATGATGCGATGGAAAAGTATGGCTCAGATAAACCTGACCTTCGCTATGATCTGGCAGCGGTTGATATTACCGATATTGCCGGAAAGAGCGCCTTTCCGATATTTGTAAGTAATGCCGCGGAAGGCAAGCCAATTAAGGTGCTGCGCGCGCCGGGGATGGCGAAGCGCAGCGGAACGGCACTACGCAAGCTGGCTGAAGAACTGGAAACAGTTGCCCGTTCAGCAGGCGCGAGGGGACTGGCATGGGTGGCGCTGCCTGAAGAAGAAAATGGCGAAGTGAAGGGGCCGATTGGCAAGTACTTCACGGTTGATCAGGTGTTGGAAATTGTTGAGCGCACAGGCGGCGAACCCGGCGATATGCTGCTGTTCCTTTCAGACCAGCGCGAAACGGTATGGGCAATCACAGACGTGCTTCGACGGCATATCGCCCATGAACTGAATCTGGCGGATCCCGACGTGCTGGCGTTTGGCTGGATCATAGACTTCCCGATGTTCTACTGGAACGAGGAAGAAAAGCGTTGGGATCCGTCCCAGCACATGTTCACGATGCCGATGCCTGAAGATTTACCGCTTCTGGATACCGATCCCGGGGCGGCACGTGGATCACAATACGATCTGGCGTGCAATGGACTTGAAGTTGCGGGTGGTTCAATCCGTATTGCCAGTCGCGAGATTCAGGAAAAGATATTCCCATTGATCGGGCTGACGGTAGACCAAGCACGTGAGCAGTTCGGACACATGCTAGAAGCCTTTGAGTACGGCGTTCCGCCGCACGGCGGCATTGCTTCGGGTATTGATCGTCTAGTGATGGTATTAGCCGGTGAGCCAAATATTCGTGAAGTGGTGGCGTTCCCGAAAACCCAAACCGGCGCGGATATTATGGCTGGCGCACCTTCCCCGGCTGAGCCGAAACAGTTGAAGGAACTGCACATTCGCAGTACGTACGAGGCATAATCTTTTACCGCTGAAACGTAGCAAAAAGGACAGGATTTCGCCTGTCCTTTTTTGTTACCTGTTTGAAACAATGTTGCTAGTCGGTTTTTTCTGCGGGCTTGAGCACATAGGCGTTGAGCAGGCCAGCAATAATGCCTCCGGCAAATATACCGATCAGGTACATGGGAACGTAGCTGAAATCCCCGGCTGCGAGGGCGGGGCCGAGAGTACGCGCCGGGTTCAATGATGCACCGCTGAAGACGCCACCGGCAAAGATAGCGCCACCGAGTGTTAAGCCGATGGCAATTCCGGCGAGATTCCCTGCTTTGCCGTAGACCGCCGCCTGATAAACGGTGGTGACAAGGAAGAAGGTGAGCACAGCCTCCAGAATGGCGGCGGTTCCGAGGTGATCGGTGGTGAGCAACCCTTTGGTTTCACCAAAGCCTACCAGCCCGGCGGGAGAAGTGAGCGCCTGTGCAGCGTAACCTGCCACGATACCGCCGAGAAATTGAACGACCCAGTAGGCAACTGCCGGAACGATGGCGATTTTGCCACCGACAAGTAAGCCAGCGGTCACTGCCGGGTTAAGGTGCGCGCCGGAGTAATGACCGAAGGCATAAATTAGCGCGACGAGAATTAACCCATGCCCTAAGGCTGCAATTGTGACACCAAGCAAATTGCCGCCCTCGGTCAGGGCGACGTTCGAGGCTACAACGACAGCCATTGCGCCGACAAACACCAGAGTGAAGGTTCCAAGAAACTCTGCGAGAAGCGCTTTGAAGTCAAGCTGCATGTTTGGCTCCTTTTGATACGTATAAACTGCTGCCAGACAAATTATAGCGGCCTTTTCTATAACCAACAGCTAACACAACTTTAACATGACAGGAATAAACAGCCTTTACAGGCCTTCACTCGATTGGTATAACAGACGTAACCTGCTGTGTATGTGACGTGCGCCAATCCGTTTTGAGCCAACACCCAGCAATGGGGAGCACCAATGTGGCGGCAAGATGATAGGCCCGCGTCGGCTAAGATCCCATCGCCAAACGAGTTCCCACCTGCGACAGCAGGTTCGAAACTCCGCACACACGACATGGCGGGCTTTTTGAAAACGAAACGCCTCTCTAACTGAGAGGCGTTTTTTATTTGATAAGTGGTTTTATTCCGAGTAGTCTGCGCCGAAGACCTGCGAAAGCAACTCTCCAAGCATGGCGCGGCGGGGGATGATAACCTGCGCGCCTGCGGGCGTTGTATAAGGTACCGAGTAATTCCCGTCCAATACGCCGGTTCGGATGTTTTCGGAAGACATGTCTTTCAAGGTCATGGCAATCTGGATGATCTGGTCAAGGTTTAGATTGGTGTACACGTTTTCGCCGAGCGTGCTGAGCAGGGTGGGGGATTGCACGATCAACTGCGGCAGCAGGTTGAAATCGAGCACGCGGTCACGGATGGCATAGAGCACCATTTGCTGGCGGCGGGCGCGTTCGAAGTCGTCATCGCCATGACGTGTACGCGCAAATTTGAGCGCGGTTTGCCCATCCATGTGCTGCATTCCAGCATTCAGGATCAGGGGATCGTAGCCGAAGTTCATGTCTGGATACTGATAGTCTACGATATTGTAGGGTACGTCAATATCAACGCCACCGAGTAGATCAATCAGCGAAACCACGGATTGAAAGTCCATAACTACGTAGCCATGAACGTACATGCCAAAGTTCAACTGCGCGGTCTGCATTGCCAGTGTGGGGCCATAATTAGGCTGTTGAAGCTCGCCAAGTACCATGGCGCTGTTAATGCGTTGAAGCTCGCTGTAGCCGGGAATATCTACATAAAGATCGCGCGGGATGCTAAGGATTCCAAGCGAACCAGTGTCGCGATCCAGACTGAGGAGCATCATGGTATCGGTGCGATAGGCCAGCCCATCTTCATCCGGGCGGCGATCCAGTCCCATGACCAGTACGGTGAGACGAGAACCGCCGTTCCATGGCTGCAACACAATATTACGACCATCATCGAGAGTGAGCTGTTGACCGGGGGCGATATTTCCATCAAGACTGGCAAAGGATGTTTGCGCGTCTACCGGTGTTGGTAAGCCGCTGATGGCGGTGGGCAAGACGGTGATACCTTCCTGACTGGCTTTGATTACCAGCGTCAGGCTTAGGCTGACGACACCAACAATAGACATCAACGCAAGGGCAATTACTACCCATGCCCAATCGGCACCATGACGCCGTGAACGCCGTCGTTTTGAACGCTCGCGGGCGGCTGAATTTTTAGATGCAGGTACCGCGCTTACTGGCGGTGAATATGTGGATGGCTTGTAGGGATCAGGAACAGGCGTGTTATTGGGTCTGGTGGGGGCAACCGGCTCCATACGCGGGGCGGTTGCTACCG
>CAZBPB010000027.1:0-877 GCA_964493565.1 uncultured Pleurocapsa sp.
TGGGCAATTCGCGAGCTGTTTAGATAAACCTGATAGGAATTCATCAGGCGGGTAGCGGCTTCGGTAAGGCCAAGGTCATTACGCGCTGGTTGAATCAAGATTACCTGCGAAGCGCGATAGGTCGGGGTAATTTGGCGACTAAAGAAAAATGCAGCGCCGGCAGCAAGCACAGCTAGCAGCACAATTAGCCAACCGCGACGCAGCAGAATGCGCCCATAGTCGTACAGGCTCATCCACCCTCCGTAAGATTTCAGGTCGAAACGGCATCCATTCTACTCTATCCGGCAGCGCAGGCGCAGGGCGATTTTATGACGATTGCACTTCGCTAGCCCCTTGTTAGTATGTGATGAGACTGCCGGAATTTTTCACGACTCGCTCATTTATGGCATGTATGGTTGGTCTCAAAATCCAAACAATATGACGTTAAGTAGACGGAAGTAGGCGAACATGGATAATCTAGAGGCTGTGAAGTTGGAAAAAACCTTCGAGTTAATGGACATGGATCGCAAGCTAAATTCTCCTGACTTCAGACGTGCGTTTGAGTTAGATTTTCCGCCTATAGCACGCAGCGCAATTGAATCGGCAGCAACAGATATATTAGCAGCGTTGGGTGAAGATCCGGCTCGCGATGGGCTTCTGAAAACCCCTCACCGTGTAGCCAAGATGTACGATGAACTGCTGGCGGGGTATCGCACCGATCCCTTGAAATTGATCAACGGGGCACTATTCGAAGTTGATTATGATGATATGGTCATCATCCAGAATATCGAGTTCTACAGCCTGTGTGAACATCATATGCTGCCATTTTATGGGCATGTTAATGTGGCCTATATTCCTAACGGCAGGGTGATCGGGCTTTCAAAGATACCGCGCATTG
>CAZBPB010000027.1:887-5017 GCA_964493565.1 uncultured Pleurocapsa sp.
TGTTTGCCCGACGGTTACAGGTACAGGAACGTATGACACGCCAGATTGCTGACTTCATTCATGAGGTTTTGCAACCGCAGGGCGTGGCGGTGGTGGCTGAAGGCGTGCATATGTGCTCGATGATGCGGGGCGTAAAGAAGGCAGATGCCAGCATGACCACCAGCACGATGTTGGGCAGTTTTCGTGAAAATATTTCCACCCGCATGGAATTTATGGAGCATTTGAAACGAGGTTAGGCACCTTCCCGCATTAGCCGAGATATTCAGTCATTGGCGCGCACCGGGACACCTCGTTGTTTGCAGAAATGACTGCTGCGATCTTCAAATAATTCATTAAAATTGTTGGTTCGGCATTGCGTCATAAATCATCGAATGCTATAGTTCCTCTACAATTCAACTCATCATGAGCGGTGGAGGGAACGCGCCCTACGAAACCGCGGCAACCCCCGAAGCATCGGGACGGTGCCAAGTCCGGCAGAGGCAACTCTGGCAGATGAGAACGTGTACAGAGAAGATGTATACGTCAAGAGCCTCGACTACGCGCGGGGCTTTTTTTATTTCCGGCGCGCGAATCTGCCCATTAAATCATCACTATGGAGACCCCGATGTTAGAGCGTCAACAAACCAGATCAGCGACCACATTTATGACTTCGCCGCGCTATTTTTTCACCTCAGAATCGGTTTCTGAGGGCCATCCTGATAAGATGTGCGACCAAATTTCCGATGCCGTCCTTGACGAAATCCTCTCTCGTGACCCGAACGCCCGCGTAGCATGTGAGTGTTCCACCACCACCGGTGTTGTATTTGTGTTTGGCGAAATCACCACTAGCACTTACGTTGATATTGAAAAAATCGTACGTGAAACCGTGACCAATATTGGCTATACGCGGGGTAAGTACGGCTTTGACGCCGAAACCTGCGGCGTCCTCGTATCGATCAAAGGGCAGTCGGCGGATATCGCGCAGGGTGTAGACACAGCGCTCGAAGCCCGCGAAGGCTCGATGACTGACGCGCAGATTAACGCCACGGGCGCGGGCGACCAGGGCATGATGATCGGCTTTGCCTGTGATGAAACCGCTGAGTTGATGCCGATGACCATTTCACTGGCGCATCAATTGACACGCCGCCTTGCTGAAGTGCGCAAAGCCGGTGAAATTTCATGGCTGCGCCCGGATGCTAAGAGTCAGGTTACGATTGAATACGAATTTGGCAAGCCGAAGCGCGTGGACACGGTTGTGATTTCCACCCAACACGCCCCCGAAGTCTCTTCTGAAGAAATACGTGAGACGGTGATACGTGAGATTATTCAACCAGTCGTGCCTTCCAGCTTGATTGACAATGCTACCCGCATCTTTGTGAATCCGACCGGGCGTTTTGTTACTGGCGGCCCGATGGGTGACGCCGGTTTGACCGGACGCAAGATCATTGTTGATACCTACGGCGGCGTGGCCCGTCATGGCGGCGGCGCGTTCAGCGGCAAAGACCCGACCAAAGTTGACCGCAGCGCGGCTTATATGGCGCGTTATGTCGCTAAGAACGTCGTGGCCGCAGGGCTGGCAACCCGCTTTGAACTACAATTATCCTATGCGATTGGCGTCGCCCACCCAACCTCATTGGCAGTGGAAACCTTCGGCACGGGTGTGATCTCTGACGATCAGATTGAAGCGCTCATTCGCCAGCATTTCGATCTGCGACCAGCAGCAATCATCCGTGATCTTGACCTGCGCCGCCCCATTTACAAGCAGGTTGCCGCCTATGGCCATTTCGGACGTAACGATCTGGATGTGCCCTGGGAACGTACCGACAAAGCTGAGGCGCTGCGCGCGGCTGCAGGACTTTAACAACGTTTGTTTACCCCTCTGATCCCTTCACTACAATATTATTGTAGTGAAGGGATTTTTTGCTGCTTTCCAGCGCGTATACAATCAACGCTCAATTGCTACCATGAATACGTTTCAGTTTGTCAGGGTTAGCCATCACCCATACCTGCCTTATTTTCTCGTCTTCTACCGTGAAGGAAAAAACGAATTGCGGCTTCCCATTGGAATGATAGACGACGAGGCAGGGTTGACCGTTAATATCGTTAATTTCCAAATAACTGCCCTCCGGTAAGAGACGGGGCAGCCCCATCACAAGCCGCGCCACTTTTCCTCGCCCGTGCAGCGGTCGTATCACCGCCGACACCTTCCCACCGCCATCGGCATGCCACTCGATATCTTCAGCAAGCAGGGTGGTTAATTCGTCAAGCTCGCCAGCCTGAGCCGCCAGCGCGAATTTCAGGATGATTTCATGATGCTTTTCAGCAGTTGTCTGAAAACGGTGATGACGAGCGTGAATATGTTTCTTCGCCCTGCTTAGCAACTGCCTGCATGTGACTATATCTTTGTCAACGATATGGGCAATTTCCTCATAATCGTAATCAAACACCTCATGCAGTAGAAATACTGCGCGTTCGGCAGGCGTTAAGCTCTCTAGTAAGACCAGAAATGCAATCGAAATAGAGTCGTAATCCACCGATGCTTCAAACGTATCATCTTGCGTAAGTAGCGGTTCAGGCAGCCACTGCCCGAAATAGGTTTCACGCTGCACCTTTGCTGATTTCAGATGATCAATGCTTAATCGCGTGACGATGGTGCTCAGAAATGCCTTGTGAGATTGGATGGTTTCTGGCGGCATCGCCTGATAACGCAAATAGGCTTCCTGCACGATATCATCGGCTTCTGCGGCGCTTCCTAACATGCGATAGGCGATTGAGAACATCAACCCTCGATTTTCTTCAAATGCGTTGTTCACGTATCGGCCTCAATTATGCTTGTACATGCGCCTTGCTAAGTTCTGCTGCTGCGCTGCTATTCTTTTTACCCCGCCATAATAAGAGCTGAGGGAAATACTTCTGTGCAGGAATACTCACCCAGGCCAGACGACAGATCATTTCCTTGATGAATACTGCCATCCTGCCGGTCATGATCCGCTCTTTCGGCGTTCCGTCTAGGTTTGCCCACTGAACCAGCCCGCTGCTACGCCCTAAACTGATGCAGTGAAAGACATAGGCGAAACCCATCGGTCGTTCTGGTCGCCCGTTGAGCCGTGCTGCTAGATTGTCAGAAGCCTGCGCCGCCGTCGGCTCGGCAGTCTTGCATCCCATTTCGATGGGCGCACCGGGGGCTTCTTCAAAGTTCGCGCAGTCGCCAATGGCATAAATATTGGGATGAGATACGGAGCGCAAAAACGGATCGATCAGCACCTGACCCAGTTTGTTTGTATGGATACCTGCTTCACGCGCTAAAGGGTGCGTGGTGAAGCCGCCTGCCCAAATGCAAATATCGCAGTCAATTTGCTCATTATTCTCCATGATCACGGCTTGTGCGGCTACCTGTTTGATTCGGATGTTTTCGTGAACCGTGATATTCATCTGAGTGAATGTTTTTCTTAAGTAGACTTGTCCCCTTTGCGATAAGTATTTGCCAAACTGGCTGGTGACGAAAAGGGATACCTGTAAATCAGAGTATTGCGTGGCAATTTCAGATGCCGCCTCAACCCCCGTTAGCCCGCCGCCAATAACGATCACCCGTCCACCTTCAGAAAGCGTTTTTAATCTATCCCCCAAATTCCGCGCAGAACGCTCTCCATCAGGGGATAGCGTAAAGGCATGTTGTGCAACCCCCGGCAGCTTATGACGGTCGTTCTTGCTGCCAACAGCATAGACGAGATAATCGTAAGAGATATGCTGCCCATCACGCATAGAGAGTGTTCTTGAATCAGGATTCAGGGAGGTTACATACCCTTGCACAAACTTGACCGGGGTTCCGCGCAGCACATCCGGGATATAGTGCGTTTTGAGCTTTTGGTTTGTTGCAACCTGATGCAGGCGAACGCGTTCTACAAAATAATGAGAGGCATTGATGAGTGTGATATCAACACCCTTCGCCTTTTTAGCGATACGCAGCGCGGCGATCATCCCGGCGTAACCTGCGCCTAAAACCACGATATGTTTTGCCATGATGTATTCCTCGTCCCGTCACTTCCAATCTGCTATAAATAAAGACGAATAAGGGCTAGTTTTTGTGACAGGGCTGCTCGCATTTATTGAGGAATGCCCGTGAAGATGAACGATGCTGCTTGAATTAACCG
>CAZBPB010000027.1:5027-10076 GCA_964493565.1 uncultured Pleurocapsa sp.
ACTTGCATATGGGGAATCATCGGGTTGGGCGCGGTGGGTTTCGCGTTTCTCTCACCTGCCATATTTATGGGCAGAATAAACCCTAAATTGGCGCTTGGGCTGATGCTGGCATTTCCTATAGTCATTGTTGCAGCGGTGCTGGTTGCGTGGTTCGCATTTTTTACTCAAAATACATCACTTGCAACAGCAGTGTTAGGCGTACCGATCATTTATGGATTGATGCTTGTGGGACTATTTGCGATTATTTCACGTCGTCCCCCTCAGGTGACAAATTCCAGCGAGATTACAATCATCGAACTTTAAGCCGCAAAATCTCAATCTTTATGCCACAGTCTTTTGCCCGTCTGTATAGTGAAGTCAGGCGGTGAGTTGCGGATAGAGGAATCGGCGATGAACGTATTAAAGGCAATAGGTACGGGGCTGAAGAATTTCTTCATCCTATTCTCGTTCATTGTCAACCTGGTTCTGGTTGCTTTTATCCTAGTATTGCTGTTTACTATCTTTGACATTAAAAAGAATATAGTGACACCGTTGATAACAGGGTTACACAGCAGTTTTGTCGGGTTGGATGAAGCGACAATTGACTGGACTATCCCGGTTAGAGACAGTATTCCTGTGGTTCTGGATATTCCCCTGCAAACTGAAACCACCGTTGTGCTGACCGAAAATGTGCCGCTGTTTGTGAACGCAAATATTACTTTGCCGGGAGGCGGCGGAAATTTGAGCGCGACGGTTAACCTTACACTGCCTCAAGGTCTTGAACTGCCAGTTTCACTCGATTTGAATGTTCCGGTAGATGAGCAGCTTGATGTGGCGCTCGATGTTCGTGCGGTGATTCCTATTGCTGATACCCAACTACATGACCCGATTGAGAACCTGTGGCTGACCTTTGAGCCGATAGCTCGCGCGCTGTATAACCTGCCGGACGGCTTTGGCGAAACGATATCGCTAGTGGGCGAAACGGTGGCTGGTCGCGCAAACTTGCTAGCAGCAAATGAATACAGCGAAGATCCGTGGCCGGGATACAGCCAAACTGCCGGTGTTGGGTATGCGTTGGGCGAAGAGCCTGTGCCGATTGGAAACCAACCGCTGGTCACGGGACTTGTGCCAGAGGGGGGGATTCCAGCGCTGGATCAGATGCTGCGACCGGAACTGTACGCTAATAATTCTAATCCACAGGCGGTGAATGAGGCGGCAATTGCCAATCTGGACTCGCTGGGGATTAACCGAAATACTTATGACGGCTCTTATGTAAGTGGGCAGCCTGCTGTCATTGAACAACCTGACACTGAACCGCCAACGGATCCTTCAGGCGCTGCACAACTGCCGCCTACTGTAGTGCCAACTGCAATTGTGATACCTGAGACAGGGGAAACGACGCAAGTGCCAGGAAGTTAGTATTTGCAATACCCCGGCAAATTTGAATATAGATGGCGGTTGTCACAAGATTGCCGCTTGATTACAATATTTGTAACATGATGGATTACTCTTGTCAGTGGCGCATGCACGCTCAAGGCGTGTAACATGCTGTAATTGCCTCCTCTGGAATATTCATGAAAAAATCTGAATTGACACCGCCTATTTGTGATTATGAAGGCTCAAATTACCGCACCGAGTTCTGGGAAAATAAGGGACGCAATTACGAAGATCGAGTAGAGCGGATTGCACTCCGGCGCCTGCTGCCAAAACAGGGGAAGCGACTGCTTGAGATTGGCGCGGGCTTCGGGCGGCTGACCGATGAATATCACGCTTATGAGCAGGTCGTGTTGCTAGACTATTCGCTGTCGCAGCTTCAATATGCTCAGGAACATTTAGGGCGTTCAGATCGCTATATTTATGTGGCGGCAGATGCTTATAAGCTGCCATTTCAGCCCGGTGTGTTTGACGGTGCTACGATGATTCGTGTGATTCACCACATGGCGAGCGTACGCACAGTGCTGGCGCAAGTACGGCGGATACTTTCTCCAGAAGCGATCTTTATTCTAGAACATGCCAATAAACGCAACCTGAAGGCGTTAGTACGCTACTCTACAAAGAAGCAGGATTGGAATCCCAACGATCTTGAGCCTGTTGAATTTGTTGAGCTTAATTTCGACTTCCACCCTGAATATATCCGTCAAGAATTACAGGCGGCGGATTTTGCCGTTGAACGCCGCTTGCCCGTTTCATTCTTTCGTCTCAATTCGCTAAAACAGGTCGTCGGTACGTCCGTTCTGGCAGGTATGGATGGGCTGGCGCAGGTAACTGGTGCCCTGTATGCGCCAAGCGTTTTTGTGAAAGCAATCGCCGGAAGGCATGGCGTGACCAACTTGAAGGCATCGTCAATCTTTGCTTGCCCGGATTGTGGTGGCTATCTGGAAAGAAGCGGCGAAGAAATGATTTGCCACAAGGATCATCGGCGTTGGGCTGTACGAGATGGAATCTACGACTTCAAAGCGCCAATAGAAGATGATTAGCCCTAAAACGTCTCAGGCGAGTTATAGGCTTCACAATTCTTCAAGATGTATATTGACCCAATCCAGATAGTGCTGCCGCAGCAGCTTTGTCTTTTCGCCGGGAGTGCCATCGCCCGGTTTATATCCATTTATTTCAGTCACAGGAAGAATGCCCCGGCTGGAACTGGTGATAAAGGCTTCGCTTAAGTCTGGTATCTGGTTGACCGTCACCGCTGTTTTAATCAACGGTATTACTTGCTCTGCAATCTCGAACACCACTTTTTGCGCCATTCCCGGCAGCACCCCTTTGCCTGCTGTACGCAGTTTGCCATCCAGCACAGCGTAGAAATTGCTACTCAAACCCTCAAGGATTTCGCCTGAATTGCTAACCAATAAGCCCGTGAAAATGCCTGCTGGCAGATTCTCTTCTAGTTGGCGTCGATCCATCATCCATCCGGTCGTCTTGGCGTTTGGAGTTGAACGGATGGCATGAGGAAGCGTAACGACGCGAACGCCAACTGCGTAGATTTCCGGCGGAAGCGGCGTAAACGGTTCAACTGATAAAATTACCGTATTGGCTAGCGACGGCGCAGCGGTGATGCGGAATCGCACATTGCCAAAATTTGCCGTTTTAATCATTGCACGCAGCGCAGAACGTATCGCTGGACGATCAAGGCGCACTGGAGTTCCGGCAATATGCGCTGAGGTTTCCATCCGATCAAGATGAGCATCGAAATTCAAAACCTGCGTTATATGATAGGTGTTGGTGATGGTATAGACGCCATCAAGTGGCTCGTAACCGGCGGCATCTGCCAACGATTCGGCTGAATATTGGGCAGGCACAAGGCCGTCCGGCGTCAATAATTTGATTAGGCAGGGCATGAGATCGTTCCAGTTTATGGTACAAGGAATGTCAAACATCACGAATTTAGTATGACTTGCATCGTTACGCTTGACAAACGCTACTGTCTCGCGCTATGCTACCGCCATCATTGATTTCAGAGTAATTTCCAGCACAATGCGCGCTTTTTTGATTAGCACTACCACTACTATGATGACTATGACGCCACATCAGGAGATGCGGGGGTAGTGGAGCGCACGTTGTAACAGGTTAGGAAATCGAGCGCGTGGGACACCCCCACGCGCTTTTTTTGTGTTTCGTTCAAGGAGAGCCGGGCATGGCAACAATTACGATGAAATTTGGCGGCACCTCGGTGGGCAGTCCGGAAGCGATTCAGAATGTCGTTTCGATTGTCACCGATGCTGTAGGGCAGGGCGATAATATCGTGGTCGTGGTTTCAGCCATGTCTGGCGTTACTGATACTTTGCTCGGCTGCGTAAGGGAAGCCGCGTCTGGCAATAAATGGGCGTATCTTTCAGCGGCGCAAAAGCTGCGCGACCGCCATGAAGAAACAGTCAATATGTTTACTGTCCCCGGCGCAGATCGCGAAAATACACTACACGAGATTGACGGCATTCTCAAACTGCATTCCGAGTTATGTCAGGCTGTAAGTATCCTTGGCGAAGCAACACCGCGCATCACCGATTCGGTGGTTGCATCTGGTGAACGTATGTCTGCCCGCGTATTGGCGGCGGCACTGCGTAATCAGGGGATCAATGCCAAAGCCTATGATGCCTCAAAGATGGTGCTGACAAATGACCGGTTCACCAGCGCAACTGTACAATGGGAAGAAACCGAGGCAAACATCCGGCGAACGCTCCTGCCAGCGATAGAAAAAGGTGTTGTGCCAGTGATCACCGGATTTATCGGCGCAACGGCTGATGGACACATTACGACGCTCGGACGTGGTGGTGGCGACTATTCGGCGGCTATCTTCGCGGCCTGTGTTGATAGCGACGAACTGGTGGTGTGGACGGATGTGAACGGTGTCATGACCACCGACCCCCGGGTAGATAAGCGTGCGCGGGTACTACCCTACGTAAGTTATCAGGAAGTGGGTGAGCTTGCGTTCTATGGCGCGAAAGTGCTGCATCCAAAAACGGTACAGCCAATTCTGAACAAACGCATCCCACTGCGCGTTCGCAACACCTTTAATCCCTCTCATTCCGGTACGCTCATTGGGCCGGATTCTGAACCCAGCACCACTGTTGTAAAAGCGGTAACAGCAGTACGCAATGTAGCGCTGCTCACGGTTAGCGGGCGAGGCATGATGGGCGTGCCTGGCATTGCTGGCCGTACTTTTCTAGCTACCGCGAATGTAGGCGCAAACATTCTGATGATTTCGCAGGCATCATCCGAGCAGAATTTCTGCTTTGTTGTAACTGACGATCGCGCTGAATATGCTAAACAATCTATTGAACGTGAGTTAGCTGGCGATATAGAGCGTGGTGATGTTGACAGCGTGAATGTGCTGGGGGAAGTGGCTATTCTCACTGCTGTGGGCGCGGGGATGGCCGGGACACCGGGCGTAGCCGGGCGCGTGTTCACAACAATGGGCGATGCTGGCGTGAATGTAGTCGCGATTGCTCAAGGTGCGTCGGAAGTTAGTATTTCATTCGTGGTGAGCGAAGTGGATCTGAAACGAGCAGTGGTTGCACTGCACGATCTGGCGCTGGAAGCGGTGACAGCCTAATGCTTGTACTGGAATTGAAG
>CAZBPB010000027.1:10086-16695 GCA_964493565.1 uncultured Pleurocapsa sp.
CCTAGCCATTTCCAGTAAGCTCTTTCTGGCATTTTTGATATGCCGTATAAAGCAGTTCGGAATTAGAAGAATCAAACACGACCTGTTCATCTAAGTCGTGTCCCCTTAAATATTCCAGATCGATTTCATGTAGGCGCGAGGCGGGAGTTGTCATAATCCCGTAGGCTACATCAATTCGCCTGTGAGGATCGCTGCTCAGGAATATTGCGACAATTTTCGATAGCGAATCCCCTTCTGTAGCGGATGTCAACGCCTGATTTTCGGCTAAATCCGGCACAAATATGGCTTCAATCTGGCTTCCTGCAAATTGCGCGTCATGCCAGTACATTTCGGAGTTGACCCAAATGGATTCTGATTTTTCCGAAATGGACACGTAAATACCAATATCGTGAGCCGTAAGCACAGTTTGCCATTCCCAGAATCGCGCTGGCGCATCCCGTTTAAGGCTTTCGCCAACTGTAGATGCTGCTGTTTGATCGGGCAGTAACCAGCGTTCAATGGCGTGGCTAAGGGCTTGTGGTAACCGCTCAACTTCCAGCACTCGGTCAAGCGTGATCTCTGCTCCAAAGATCATTCCGCCGGGATGCAGGTTGAATGTTTCGCGGGTAGTTGCAATCATAAAACGCGCTTTCTTTGGTTAGCGGGGGTAAAAAGCGATTACCGCGGGCACAGCATCAAATGAAGGCACGGTCATTGAGTCGCCATACTCTAGTGACATCAAGGTTGAACCGCCGCCGTCCAAATTCAATGCGGCTCTCAAGTCCAGGTCGGTTGAACCTAGATAAGTGCTCAGGTCAGCCAGCCGAATGCCAAACAGCCCGTTCGTAACCAATAGGATGATACGCCCGGAACTATCCTGCCCAATGATGGTGCGGCGAGAAGCACGGTCGCCTTCTGTGCGTTCGTAATTTGGCTCCCCATTAACGATGAGCATAGGGAAGGCTTGGGCCGCCTGCTGTAGAGCTTCACTCTGATACGGTTCGTAAACGAGTGAACGGACACGGGTAAACCCATCTGGCGCAACCTGAAACATGCCACCAAACCCTGAGAATGATGCGCTGTAAGAGACGCTATCGCTGATCAATAGTCCAACAACATGGCCTTGCGCGTCAAAAAAATTAGCATTCACAAAACCCGCCGCACCCTGAAGCTGGTTTCGCCATTGGGTGATAGAAAAGGGGTTTCCGGGGCTGTAATGAGCACGAAAATAGAAATTGTTAGGATCAACCCGTAGCGCGACAAAACTGGTTAGTCCATAGTCGCTACCGGGACGGTAGAAGCGTCTTTCAAGCCCGGGCGCCAACTGCTCCCATTCACTTTGCTGCTGCGTGTCTGAATCGATGTTTTGCTGTTCAACTGGTTGGCTGCCAGCCGGATTAATAGGCACCGAAGCCAGGCATCCGGCTAAAAGTGATGCGGCAGTGACGATGGATGAAATGCGGAAGCGTTTAAGTGAGAAAATGCGCGATAGGGTTGCTATTGATGGTGGTTTAAATGGCACGACCCGCCCTTGAACGTGTATAACCCAACTGCTATACTTTACCCTAACATTGGCACAACAGCACGGGCGCATAGCTCAGTTGGTTAGAGCGTACGGTTCACATCCGTAAGGTCCGGGGTTCGAGCCCCTGTGCGCCCACAAAAGCGGAATCTTCACGATTCCGCTTTTTATTTCGCTGCTTTAAGCGAAAAATTCATAATATGTGATGGAACCAGCCCGTAAAATGCCTATACAATGGATACGGGCATTGAAACGAACGGTGGAACAACACCAACTGATGCGCGAACAAGTTTCGGATCAAAAAAAGCAGTTTGTCCCGGAAGCAAGTAACTGGCGAAACGGCGGTTGGCCGATCGCGTTGTTTTTTATGTTGCTGCTTGCTGGACTTGTTGCCCTCGGTATTTCTATCATCTTGCTGATTTCGCGTACTTTATTAAACGGAAATCTGCCAGATCGCGCTGGAATTGTGGTCGCGGCGATTGGCGGCGGGCTGGCAATATTTGGCGCAGTAGGCATGTTTAGCCGGTTGAATGTGTTAAGACGGCAGGTTGCCAATGTTGAAACTGATCATAGAGCGGTGATGCAAACCGGGCAAGAACGTTCGCGTAGTTTATACGAACTTGCCTTCCTGATGGGGTCTACGCTCAATTACGAAAAGATCATTGAAGCGGCGCTGGAAGCGGGCCGGCTTGGTTTGAAACGCAGCGGGGCAGATGATGAAAACTTGTTGGCAATAGTGCTGTTTCATTCTGACGACAATATGCTGCACGTGGTTTCATCGCGCCGTTTAATTCGTGCCGATGAGCAGAATACTGTACCCGGCAAAAGCGGCATAATCGGTGAGGCGCTGCAAGGTTCAGAGCCGATTATTGGCGAAAACCCGCGTAAAGACCCTGAGCTGCAATACTTCCTCTCTGTGCAAAATTGCAAGTCAATCCTGTGTATTCCATTGCGTACGGGTTTTGATAACTTTGGTGTACTGATTTATGCAAGCGATCAGGCACAAGCTTTTGGCGAAGATCAAACTGATTTGCTGACCGCAATAGGTATTCAGACCACGATTGCACTTCAAAATGCGCTGCTATATGGCAGGTTACGGGATGAAAAAGAAAAGATCATCGAACTAGAGGAAGACGCACGCAAGAAGCTAGCGCGCGATTTGCACGATGGGCCGACGCAAAGCATCGCTGCGATTGCTATGCGGATGGGCTACATCAATCGTTTGATCGAAAAATCACCCCAGCAAGTTCCAGAGGAACTGCGCAAAGTGGAAGATCTTGCTCGCAAAACCACAAGGGAAATTCGCCACATGTTGTTTACGCTTCGTCCGCTGGTGCTGGAAACACACGGGATGCGCGTGGCAATGGCACAACTTGCCGAGAAAATTCAGGAAACACACGGTCAAGGAGTTGTGATGATGGTGAATCCTGAAGTTGAAAGCCTGCTCAATAATCATCAGCAAGGCGTGATTTTTTACATTGTTGAAGAAGCAATCAATAATGCGCGCAAACATGCCCGCGCTCAGATCATCAAAGTGTCTATTTTTAAGCAGGGTGCTTACATCATCGTGCAGATCATGGATAATGGGGTAGGGTTCAATACCGAAGCGATAACAACTGGCTATGAAAATCGCGGAAGCCTTGGCATGATCAACATGCGCGAGCGGGCAGAACTTATAGACGCCACGCTGAACGTTGAGAGTAAGCCCGGAACAGGTACGATTATTACGATGCTTGTCCCGGTAAGCGGTGAAGATGAGGCTGGTGTACCGTCAGCAATTCCCGGTAGTGTAGGAATGACCAGGCTGGCGATTGCAGCTTCTGAGCGAGTTGACGATTTAGGCACAGAACGGCAAAACAGCAACAGCAGGTGGTAGTTTTTGACACATTCAGGATTGGCGGCGCTGCGCGGTGAGCCAAGTTATGTTTGGCGTGCCGGGCAGGAGCGTCGCTTACAAATGATTGCCCGGTGGACAAAACTTGAGAATGTCCGGGTACTGGAAGCCGGCGCGGGCATCGGTATGTATGCTTCGCAAATTCGCCGTCGCTATACCCCCGATGTTGAATGTTTTGACATTGAACTTGAACGCTCCATTGAAGCTAGCAAAGATACTCCGCATGCGCTGGTAGCTGCTGCCGAGGCGCTGCCATATGCGAGCAATATTTTCGACACCATTATTTCACATGAAGTTCTTGAACATGTGGACAATGATCGCGATTCTGTAGCAGAAATGGTGCGGGTGCTTAAGCCGGGGGGACGGCTGGTTATTTTTGTGCCGAATCGCTGGTATCCGTTTGAGACACACGGTCACTACTGGCGTGGCAAGTATCATTTTGGCAACACGCCGCTAATTAATTATTTACCAAATGCCGCGCGTAATCGGCTTGCCCCGCATGTGCGAGCCTATACCCGCCGCAGTCTGCTTGAATTATTCGAAGGAAATCCAATTGAACTGGTGACGCACCAGCGAATTTACGGGGGTTATGACAACATCATTGCACGGATGGGCAATACAGGCCGTGTGATGCGAGATACCCTTTACCGTTTTGAAGGCACGCCCCTGGATACGTTTGGATTGTCGCATTTGCTGGTGATGGAGAAGACTAGCAACTGACAGAGATGAATTTGATAGAAAATGGCAGCCCTCATGAAGGCCGCCCTTCTTTTAGTCTACAAACACCGGCAGATGGCCTAAGGCCACAATTTCAATCCATTTGGCGCGGTCACCTTCGGTAAAAATCGCAGCTTCGGTGGTCACTTTGGCTCCCGCTTTATCCATGATTAGGCGCATACCTTGCAACGTGCTGCCTGTAGAGATCACATCATCCAGAACGCACACCTTTTTCCCTGCAATCAATTTGCGATCTTTTTCATCTAGAAACAAGGTTTGTGGCGCACCAGTTGTGATAGATAGGGTTTCGCTGCGCAAAGCATCGCCCATATAAGGCTTATAGGATTTTCGAAGAACTACATAAGGGCGGCCCATTTCGGCTGAAAGCGCATGTCCTAATGGGATAGATTTGGCTTCCGCAGTGACTAGAATGTCAAAATCTCGATCTCTAAGTTTTTCTGCGAGCGCCTTTGCTGCAGCCTGTACTAATTCGGTATCGCCAAGAATGTTGAGGATGGCGATGCGTACGCCCGGCTTGATCGAAAATAAAGGGAGTTCGCGTTTGATCCCTGCAACCTCAATTGGATAAGTTTCATTGGTGGCGCTCATCTTCAGCATTTTCTCCTAGGATAGAACGCCCCAAGTTTATCACGCACTCTTAAAGAGGGTAAGCATTCAACGTCGCTGGCTGCTGTGCATGATGCCCGTTGATGATACTTCCATCTACCAGAGTCATTACACGATCGGTTTGATTTGCGAGAGTCGGGTCGTGAGTGACGATGACCACTGTTGTGCCATCTTGCGCGCGAATATCGCGAAGTATTTGCAATACCAGCGCACCCGCTTCCTGATCCAGATTACCAGTAGGCTCATCACACAATAGGAGCGGTGGATTATTGGCAAGCGCGCGGGCAATGGCGACACGCTGCTGCTGTCCCCCTGAAAGTTCGGCGGGACGATGCTTTAGACGATCACCTAGTCCCAGCGCCTTAAGCAGTTCGCGGGCGCGTTGTTCAGGTTTATAGCGCTTTTTGCGCGCAAACTGAATCGGCAGCATTACGTTTTCGAGTGCCGTAAGTGTGGGGATCAGGTTGAAGAATTGAAAGATGAAGCCGATCTTCTCGTTGCGGATTTCAGTAAGTTGATCTTCGCTCATGCGCGAGATGTTTACGCCATCAATTGTAATTTCTCCGCCGGACGGGCGATCCAACCCACCGATTAAGCCCAGAAGCGTACTTTTACCGCTGCCGGAAGGCCCGACGATACCTACTAATTCTCCTGCGAAAATATCCATATCAACGCCACGTAGCGCGTGTACAACCGTACTTCCAAGCGGCAAATCACGGGTGACTCCGCGTGTTTGAATAACCGGGCGTGGCGAACTGGCATTGTGCATAAGGTATCTCCAGTGAATCAGGACAACACAGGACTATTCTACGCGAATTATTTTCAAAAGTTGCGCTTAGGTGGTAAGCCGCCAGTATACCAACAAAATAAAAAGCGCCGCGGGCACAAACAACGGCGCTTTAAGGTTCTGGCGTAGAATTTTTAGCGCACGGCTTCTGGCATGTACACCGGAGTAAGCCAATCGCGATACTTTTCAATCCGTCCTGTAACCACGTCGAAGAACAGGTCACGAGTACGGCGAGTCACTAGTCCCATACGCCCCGAACCAATCGGACGATGTTCAACACGGGTGATAGCTGCAATCTGAACGCCTGTACCGCAGAGCATGATTTCATCGGCGACGTAGACTTCAGTGCGGTCAATATCGCGCTCAACCACTTCCATGCTGAGATCATTACGAAGTAGGTCAATGACGGTACGGCGCACGATGCCTTCGAGCACATCAGCTTGTACCGGTGGCGTATAGACCACTCCCTTACGAACGATGAAGATATTTGCCGCACTGGCTTCGGTAACATGACCTTCCTGATTCAGTACCAGTGCCTCATCGTAGCCAGAGAGAATCGCGTCAGACTTTATTAACGCGGAATTTGCGTATGCGCCGACAATTTTGCCTCTGGCGGGAATAGCGTTGTCATCTACGCGCCGCCACGCTGAGAAACAAACGTGCGCGCCGTCTTCATTGGGGATATATGCCCCGAACGGTACGCCGAACATGGTGAAGTCGTCATCCACATCGTGCAGACGAACGCCGATCATTTCTGTGGATTTATAAGCTAATGGTCGAACATAGCAATTTTCGCGGAAACCTTCTGTCCGTAGTAACTCTGCAAGTAGATCTACAAGTTCTTCAGCAGAGTAAGGGATGTTGATACGCATCAAGCTGGCCGATTGAATGAAGCGCTCAAAATGATCCTGTGGTCTGAAAATGAAAAGTTGTTCTTCTTCCTCATTCCAATAGGCGCGAATGCCCCCGAAAACGCCAGTGCCATAATTGAAGGCGTGAGTCATGACGCTAATTTTGGCATCTTCAAAAGGAACGATCTGACCTCCAAAGAACGCGAATTTTGGTTTCTTTTGTTGTCCGGCC
>CAZBPB010000027.1:16705-17470 GCA_964493565.1 uncultured Pleurocapsa sp.
ATAGGTTTACATAGGTGCATTATAGGGGGGCAAAATCTTAAGCGGCAATGAGTCCATCAAGCCAGATCGCAAAAATCAATGCCTGACAACTTAAATCCAGAGTGCTGGCAAAAGCGCTGCCAGCGCAAGGGCGGAAAGCCAGAGGATGCAGAACCACTTTGACCACTTTGGAAAATGTTCTCCTAAAAACAGTAATCCCGCGATCACAATCGGCGTGGCAACGCGATACGCCGCCATCGGGTCTTCCCAACTGACGGCGGGCATGATGAAGATGAAAGTGGATGCTGCCAATACGAGCGACATAGACATTGAGAGTGTGCGTTTGCGCCAGAGCATAAGAATTGCCAGCACCAATAGAATTAGTGTTGGAATTGTGATCCATAAGGCGAGCATGATCAGTTCAACCGCGTCGGTTCTGCCAGCGAACATGCCGCGCAGGGGGATGAACTCAAAACGCGCGGCAGGATACTGAGTGGGTACGTCACCGAACATCAGACGTAAAATACCCCACCACACCATCAACAGCAGCAAAGGCGCGCCGAACATGAGCAATGCCCAACCCCGCTGTTTCTGAGTAAAAGCATGCAGTGCTAACCCCGCGGCGATAACTAATCCGATCTCTTTGGTGATCACAGAAAGCATTAGTAGGATGACCGTAGTTCGAAAATGAAACTTGCGATATGCAAGGATTGCGCCTAATGCCAGCGCGAAGCAGAGAATTTCGGTTAAGCTCAATCGCAGGGCGAAGATAAGACCAACCCATAG
>CAZBPB010000028.1:0-4205 GCA_964493565.1 uncultured Pleurocapsa sp.
ACCTCACCCCTGCTACGCTGCGCTTGGCTTCCCCTCTCCGTGCACGGAGAGGGGAATGAGGGGTGAGGTTATCATCAGGCAATATCCTCGGAAGTCCCCACTTCCCGATATTGAATAGATGCCTGTGAGACAGAGGTTCTTACGCATAGTACCGGGGATGCGCTGAAGCTTACGCTACAGCCTCCCCCCTGCGATACCGAAAGGGGACAATATCTTATTGTGCGAAGCAGATCACTGCATTTTGAGGGCAGTAATCACGGTTGGAGCGTAGCGTTCAAGAATCTCACGCAGTAGTTTTTTGGCTTCGGCTGCGTTGCCAGCTTCTAATTCGTCCAACAATGCTTCATGCTCTTCAACGTAATTGTTAAATTCGGCCATGCTGCCGGGCAAGCGCGCCTGACGAATGGCTTCAAGCAAGCGGGATTGATTGATCAGCCAGATGAACACCTGACCAGTTAGGGACAACTGCGCCAATTCTGCCAATGCAGTATGTCCGTCATAAAGCTGGCGGATTGCGCCGGCACGATCACCTTCATTAGACAGCCGCCACGCGGTTTCAAGACAGAGACGGGCGTTGCGAAGGACAGTACGCCGCCCGTGCTGAACGGCAATGGCATCGAAAATCAGGGCTTCAACGGCAGCCAGCAAATCGAATAACTCAACGGCTTCTTCAGGCGTAAAACTACGCACATACACGCCGCGCCGCGCCTTTTTGACAACCCAACCCTGCTGTTCCAGCAGCCAGAGCGCCTCACGTATGGTGATCTGGCTGACATTGTAGCGTTTAGCGAGGTTGAGTTCGATCAACCGTTCGCCGCTCAAATAATCGCCATTGGTGATTGCCTGACGGATCTGCTCGGAGGTTTGCTCTGATCGTCTTATATTTCCGGTATCCATGATGCGCCCATTCCACCCTGCGTTGTTATCTGCTGTGCGTCAGTGCCGGCAGCGGTCATGATATACAATTCGTCACGCCCGCTCTGATTTGAAGTGAAAACAATGAAACGCCCATCTAGGCTAAGAGTCGCCGCCCAATCAAAACCGGGACTATCATACAGCGAAACGCTTTCGCCGCCAGCAGGGTTGATCAATGCCAGCGCGCTGTGGCCGTCTCCATCGGTTTCATAAAGCAGCGTGCCATCACGTCCCGGGGTAGGTGAACGGTCACGCACATTGTTCCGGGTGAGCCATGAAATATCGCCCGTATCAAAATCAATCCGTCGAATATCCCAGGTTGAGGCATCGGTAGGATTACCGCTGGCAAAATAGAGGGCGTTATCTTCAGCGCGCCACCAGGGATCGAGATTGCGGTCTTCACTTCTGTACACACGCTCAGTGTTCGTGCCGTTGGGATACATGCGGTAAATCTCATGGGTGCCGTTGCCACGCGTATCGCTAGCATACACGATCCATGTTCCGCCGGGGCTAAAGGATGGACTGATGTCATCAACCGAATTACTGGTTAAGGCGCGAAGATTACTGCCATCCGCGTCCATTGCATAAAGTTCAAAATCACCGTCACGGTTGCTGGCGAACACAATGGTGCTGCCGTCGGGCGAAACGACGGGGCTAACATCCGCCGCCGGGTTTTCGGTTAGCTGACGCTCTTCCCGGGTTTCAAGATCAACGGTGAAAATATCAAAGTTGCCGTCACGATCCGCGTAGAAAATTAACTGCCCCTGAGGGTTTTCTCCACCGACGATTAAGGGTTCGAGGGTGCGAATACCTACAGGTAAAGTGGCATCGGGATTCGGCGTGGGTAAGGGGGTATTGGTATTCACCAGCGGACGCTGCGTTGGCTGGCGGGTATTGGTCGGGGGGATGGTTTCGTTTTGCGAACTGCTTGTTGCGGTCGGCGTGGGCTGGTTGTTATCACTGGTGACGCTTAAGATCAGGACGACCACAAGCGCCACAAAAGCGAACATGCCGCAGCCGATCATTGCCCCCAACATGGCGCTCATCCACAGCCCGTTTGCGCGCCGCCGCTGTCGCACAGGCGGAATCTGCCCGCTGGCGTTAGTGTATGAGACGGCGGGCATGGGCGGTGCCGACGGCGGCGTGTTGTAAATAGGCGTGGGATATACCGGCTGCTGCTCAGGTGGCGTGCTGATCGGCGTCCCCAGTACCGGCGGCGGTGGTGTTGGCGGCATTGGGATAGTGGCTTCTTCATCCAACAAAAGCGAACGTGAAGTGCCGGGCTGGGTATCAAATAACAGCGAGTCTGGCTGGCGCGCAGCTTGACGGATAGCATCTACCAGCGCAGCCGAGTCTGGGTAGCGCTGCTCGCGATTCTTGCTCATCGCGGTGAGGATTACGCTTTCAAGCGCGGGTGAAATTTCAGGGCGTATCGAACGCGGCGCTGGCGGCGGTTCGGTGACATGAGCAACGGCGATTCCGTATGGCGTATCCGCCTCAAAAGGCCGCCGTCCAGTTGAGAGTTCGAAAAGCATGACCCCCAACGAGTAAACATCGCTGCGATTATCCAGCGGCTTGCCCTGCGCCTGCTCAGGGGACATATAGCTGGGGGTGCCAACGACGCCGTGCGTGGTAATCGTGCCTGCGCCTTCGCTGAGCAGACGGGCGATGCCAAAATCGGTCAAAAATGCGCCACCGCTTTCGTCCATCAGCACGTTACTGGGCTTCAGATCGCGATGAAGGATGCCTTTGCTGTGGGCATAGTCCAATCCCGGGCCAATTTGCTCGTAGATAGCCAGAATAGACTCAATATTGAGCGGGCCGCTGCGTAAGCGTTCATCAACCGAACCCCCGGCCATATAACGCATGACGATATACGGCTGGCCTTCAAGCTCGCCATAGTCGTAAACAGGAACGATGCTGCGGTGTTCAAGCGTGGAGACAATTTGTACTTCACGCTCAAAACGTTGAATGTAGGTGTCGTCGTTGAGCAAATGGCTAGGCAGCACTTTGAGCGCAACGATGCGGTTCATTGAAATTTGCTGGGCGCGGTAAACGGTAGCCATGCCACCGCGGCCTATTTCGCCGAGGATCTCATAGCCGCCGAATTTTTTGCCGATGTTGCCGTCTGCCATTCGCTGCCCGCCCACCTGCAAGCACACAGGTGCCAAATACCGCTCAATAGTTGTGCTGGCAAGCGAAATCCTGCCGGAACACAGCAACCATGATTATACAGCGCACAGCCTGCGCTTGCTTGTGAACGGTTCTCAATTTATCGGGTAGACCAAAGCATTCAATAAAATGAGGCGCAAGCGATATATTTGAAGGAACGAATATTGAACGCGCTGTCGCAAGACTGACCATAGGATCAACCATATACGCGGTGATCCAACCAATCTCACTTTAGAAAGCCCGCTGATGAGATGGCGGTGGCGCGAAAACCTTTGTCCCGACGTGGTTCGCAAAGAATTTCGCGCCTTTTCCTGCCAACGATCAACAGCGCGGTGATCAAAAACTGACTTAGCCGCGCTCAGGCAAGCGGTACATGCCCATTGCATCGCGCACCAGCGCCATTGTCTTCCGGGCTTCGGCACGGGCGCGGGCAGTGCCATCAGCGATAATTTCATCCACCATGCCGGGCTGCGCTTCATACCGGGCGCGGCGTTCGCGGATCGGCGCAAGGAAGTTGTTGATAGCTGTCGCCAGTTTGCGCTTCACTTCAACATCGCCTACTGTGCCTTTTAGATAACGCTCTTTGAGGTCATCAATTTCGGCAGTATTGGGGTTGAAGGCATCGTGATAAATAAACACCGGATTGCCTTCAACGCGGCCCGGAATATCAGCACGAACACGGTTGGGATCGGTGAACATACCGCGCACCTTCTGATTGACGGTATTTTCATCGTCACTCAGGAAAATAGCGTTGTTGAGCGATTTGCTCATTTTCGCTTGACCATCGGTGCCGATAAGCGAGGGTACGTCACCGATTAGAACATCAGGAATCGGGAATACCTCACCGTACAGATTATTGAAGCGGCGAGCAATTTCGCGCGTGACCTCAATATGGCTTTCATTGTCTTTGCCTACAGGTACAAGATGCGCGCGCGGCAGCAAAATATCGGCAGCCTGTAGTACCGGATAGCCAAGTAAACCGAAGGGCATTGATTCTTCGATATTGGCAGCCCGCGCCATGTCTTTCAGGCTGGGAATACGCTCAAGACGGGCTACGGTAACCAGCATTTCAAAGAGCAGATTTAGCTCATAGGTCTCAATGACGCCGCTTTGCAGAA
>CAZBPB010000028.1:4222-6744 GCA_964493565.1 uncultured Pleurocapsa sp.
CCTACCGAGAGGTAATCGAGCACCATTTCGCGGATATTCTCACCGAGCGCGGCGATGAACTCTCGTTCCGGCTTGGTGGTAAGCGTGTGCAGGTCAGCAATGATGAATAAGCATTCGTATTCATCTTGCAGACGCAGCCGGTTTTCCAGTGAGCCAACATAGTGACCGAGGTGCAGCTTTCCGGTTGGCCTGTCACCAGTCAAAATGCGCTTTTTGGCATGGGCGGGGGGTAATGTGGGTGATTCCACCATAATGGTTCGTATCCTTGCAATATAAAAAGCCTCTCCCGTAACAAGGACGAGAAGAGGCTTTCCCGTGGTGCCACCTTGATGATCATCAGCATGATGACCGCTCATTCAAAGGTACGGGCTTTTTATGACCGATACCCCGCGGATTGATAACGGGTACGCTTTCCCGGTACAGGCTACTGCTTGCGGTTCACCTGCACAACTCCCTGATCCATTCAATGACAGCCAGTGCACCGCTTTCACAGCAGCTAGCGGCTCTCTGAGCATGGCGAACGTCATTTACTCGTTCAGATCAACGTTGTTTTCTATCTGATTTGCCCTACAGCGTAAACAGAATCAAGCGGCATGTCAAGCCCTTGCGCTGCATGATCAGGCATGAGAAATCGTTTAGTGTTTGCCAAAAGTGGCCTATGGCTGTGTTAGGATCAAAGTTGTCAGGAGGATGCGAGGATTTACGCATCAGATTTTATCAGGTTATCTAAAGAATGATGTTTAGTTTGTGGCTCGTGGCAGCCTTCTTTGCACTACTCATCACGCTATCTGCGTGCCAACCTTCATCAACCAGTGCCACCCCGTTTGCTACAGAAGCTGCAACTGTTGAGGTAACAGCCGAAGTAACCGGGGAGGTGGCAGTGTCTCCGGAATGGATTGAAGAACATGCTGGCGGCATTGAGATTGGCATGTGGAAACCTGTGGGTTGGACGGTGGATAGCAGCACGGTTGTGACTGTACTTGAGCACGACCCGACAATTAACGGGGATCGTGTTTCTCCTGAGAGCGGAATTGTTATCAATATTTTTTCTCCAAATCTGGCGCACATGGATCTGGATGAGGTGCCGGAAGATACTAATCAGGCGTTATGGCTGCTTGAATATGTAGTTTCCACGCCGGGGATCATCAGTTCGTCTTCTGTCGCTAGCACCCCGCAGGCCTTCACATGGAATGGGCACGACGCAGCCTATTATCTGCTTACCGGCCCGCACTACAAACGTGGGATTGTGATTTGCGTGGTTGTCGCCCCGGATCGCATGGTCGGAATCAATATTGCGATGCCACAGTTCAGAGCCGATGATACGCGACGGCTTATCCCCCAGTTATTCAATGATTTCACGGCTGCCGGTGTTCGGTTGGGATCAGACGATCTTGCAATGCTGCCCGATCCGCTGATATTTCCTGAGCGCGCGGCTGAACAAACACCGGAGCAGTACGGCGGCTAATCAGTGGCGAAGCGAGGTTCTGGCTGTGGTACACTATGACGACTTTTCACGCGATGATCGTCACTGTATTTCTAATGTTTTCTGCATGAGTCTATGACTGCCTACCTTCAACCCCCATCTTCAACAATTCCACCCAACTCGCATCAACAGGGGATCAACCCCTGGCTAGTGCGCGTGCCAATCCTGGTGATTACGGGCAGCATCATGTTGGGGTTGATTCTAGTGATCGCTGTAGGCGCTTTTCAACTCATGTATGCCAACCGCATTGTTCCCAATGTATGGGCAAACGGGGTGAATCTGGGCGGGATGACCCCTGAGCGGGCAGTTGCCGCGCTGGAAGAAAATTTCAATTATGACGACACCACCGTGTTCACGTTTCGCGCTGGAGATCGCTTCTGGCAAGCATCGGCGCGGGAATTGGGCGTTCAGCTTGACGCTGCTACGACAGTGACACAGGCGTACAGCATCGGGCATGGACGTGGCATTTTTGATAACGTGATTGATCAGGCGCTGACGTGGCTGAACGGGGAAAGTATTTCCCTGGACGTTCGCTACGATCAGGGCGCGGCGGCAGCATATTTGAGCAGTATTGCCGCTGAAATCGATCATCTGCCTTCTGAAGCACGGTTGGTGATCAACGGCGCAGATATTCAGGCCGCTCCCGGTGAACCGGGCGAGACGATGGATGTCACTCGCACGCTGGCGGCTCTAGATTCGGCGATCACCTCGCTTCAGCCGGGCGGCGAAATTCAGCTTGTGGTTAACCAGACTACCCCATTGGCCTTAGACTCGACATTTGCAGCAGATAAGGCTCGTATTGCTATTTCCAGCCCGGTGACACTGGTTGCCGATGACGGACATGGCGGAACGCTCGGCCCCTGGGTGCTGCCTGTTGAGCAGATTGAGGCTCTATTAAGGGTTGAAACATTGACTGCCGCTGATGGCAGTCAGAGCTACGATGTAACGGTGGATACCGGCGTGTATCGCCCATATCTGGAATCGCTAGCACAGGGCTTGATCGTGCCATCACAGGATGGTCGTTTCCATTTTGACACTG
>CAZBPB010000028.1:6754-17469 GCA_964493565.1 uncultured Pleurocapsa sp.
GCTTCAGGCCAACTGGTGAGCGTGGTAGCACCGGTTAACGGGCGCACATTGAACGTTGATGGCACTTTGGAACGGCTCGCTGCGGCAATCTTCAGCCCGAACGAACGGGTGGTGCCGCTGGTGTTCAATTACACCGAGCCGCGCTACTCCAGTACGGTGACGGCTGCCGAACTGGGGATCACTGAGCTTGTGAGTGAAGGCATTAGTTACTATACCGGCTCTACGGAATCCCGGCGGCAAAATATCGCCACTGCCATCAGCAGGTTTGACGGATTGATTATCGGGCCGGGTGAGGAATTTTCCTTCAATCGCTACGTCGGTGATATTTCGCCGGAAGAAGGCTATGTTGAAGGTTTCGTGATCATGGGCGACCAGACCGTAAAGGGTGTTGGCGGCGGCGTATGCCAGGTGAGTACAACGGTATTCCGGGCGGCGTTCTATGCCGGTTTTCCTCTTACGGAACGCTGGGCACATGGTTACCGGGTTGGCTACTACGAATCTGGTGATCCTGAAGGCGTGGGTATGGATGCCGCCATTTATACGCCTGATCTCGATTTTCGCTTCATCAATGACACGCCCTATCACTTACTAATCGAATCATTTCTAAATCCGACAAATAACAGCGTACATTTTCGTTTTTACAGCACCAATCCCGGACGACAGGTTGTGCGCGGGCCTGCTGAAATAGTGAATGAAACACCGCCTGCTGAAACACAGTATGTCGCTAATGCCGATCTCACTGCCGGGCAGCAGCTGCAAGTGGACTGGGCTGTCGGCGGGGCGTATGTGCGGGTTCCGCGCATTATTCAGGATTTGAACGGTACTGAGATTCGGCGCGAATATATCGCCAGCCAATACCAGCCGTGGGGCGCAGTGATTCAGGTGCCACCCGGCGATCCAAGAGTGAGCTAGGTCAAGCGTGGCGCTCAGCTAAGCACACTTTGATAAGCCGCTGCAATCTGCGCGGCTGTCGCGCCCCAGGTCATGCGGGATGCGCGTTCGCGGCCCGCGATACCCATACGTTCACGAAGTTCAGGGTTATTCAACAGTTGAAGCAACGCGGCTGCCAGTTCGGATTCAGCATTTTGCTGTGAAACCAGAAGGCCGGTCACGTCGTGTTCTACGGCATCTTCCGCGCCGCAATCACGCGAGCCAATGACGGGTAAGCCAGCGGCACTAGCTTCCAGTAAAGACAGACCGAATCCCTCAAATTTCCAGCCGATATTTTGAGATGGCAGGGCGAAAATATCGGCGCGAGCATACCAGGATTTTAGTTCATCGTCAGAAACACGGCCCGCTAAGTGTATATTTTCTTCCAGACGGTGTGTTTTGATTTCAGTGTGTATCTCATCTACATAATCGGGTTCCATTGACAGGCTGCCTACTATGATGCAGCGCACCTGCGGGAAGCGTTCTTTGACGCGTGTGATTGATCGCACTAGCTGAAGAGTGCCCTTGCGGCGTTTCACCGCGCCGACACTGAGGATCGTGCATCCGTCTTTTGGTAGGTCTGGCAATGAAGCGAATCGATCCGGGTTAATGCCGTTGGGGATTACCCGGGTCTGTATGCCGGGTAGGGCAATTATTGCTTGCCGCGCAGTGTAATGGCTAACGCACAGCAGCAGACTTTTTCTGAGCGCCCGCGCATAGAGCTGATCAACGGGTGGTTTACGCATCTGTGATGCGCGGACATACGAGCCATGTCCTGTAATGATGAGTGGCCTGCTGCCTGCTGCCAACGCTGCTACTGGCGCATATGGCTCAACGGCTGAATGAACGAGATCGCAGCTGCTTAAGAGACGACGAACAGCAGGGAGCGCCTGAAGCTGGCGGGCGAGAAAGTGGCGCTGCATTGGTTCAAGATCGGGCAGCAGCGGGATGATTTTTGTGTTTGCGATATCCGGCACCGGGCTGTTTTTCGTGGTGATCACGGTTAAGTGGATACCTAATTGTGATAGCGCCTCGACAATGCTGAGAGAATAATGCGCCCAGCCATGTTTGTGGGTTAGGTCTGCCGCTAGAAAACCGAAACGCTGCGTTCTGCTATTCAAGATGCGCCAACCAGCAGGAGTCGGAAGCCTGAATCACCTCGATAGGCTCAAGCGTATTAAGGCGAGTTTGCTCACCACAGAAAAGATAAAAGAGTCTGCGGCTGTCATGGTCTAAACTCGCGATCATTTCCGGCGGTACGTCCCAGCTAATTTCTCGTTCTGAATAAAGCTCGATGGCCATTCCGTCGTTTGGGTGATTGCTGACAATCATATCTTCGAATGCTGTATGCTGCCTAAGTGATGCAGCCAATCGGAGCGGCTCATCGTTTGTGCTGCCCGTGTAAAGAAATCCGAGAACAACAATTGTAATCACTGGCCAGATAAGGAGAAGGGCGGTTACAACTGGTCGAATAAAACGACGAAAACGATGCGCCTGTCTGGATTCTAGTATCGTGATAGTTGCGAGTAAGGCGATGCCGGGGGCAAAGTAGATCAGATAGTAATCGTGGATAAAAGATGCATTGCGAAAAACAAGGATAAAGGCCAGCGCTCCGAACAAGAAGCCTGAAAGGATAGCGATTGAAAGCCGCGTGCCGCGCCGCGCCTGCCAGATGCCGATAATTGCAAGCGCTAGAACGGTAGGCGTAAACAGAGTAAACAGCCTGAGGGCGATACGCGCCACATATTCGATAGCGGTAAATGCTGCTGTCTCTCGCGTTCCAGATGCATTGCTCGTTCGCCAGATGAAGAAATTGATGAGTTCCTCAATGGCTCCTGACCAGATAAGCTGGTAGTAGAGAATCACTGCTAATGCCGGGATAATGCCGGCAGCGATCAGCCCTAATAATCCCCGCCACCTCCGCCGGTAAGCAAATAGCAAAATTCCGCACAGACTTATGCCCAAAATCAACCCGCCCCACGCTGTCCAGGCAAGCGCAACCATGAGCATTGCTGCTACTACAAACCGTTTACGTGTGGGGCGGCGTATCCAATCTACAAGGACAATAGCAAGTAACAATACAAACATGAGCGCGGGCGCTTCGTGATCAGGCATTCGTCCGAAGTAGAGCATCATCGGCGTGAATAGATACAGCGCGAGCGCCCATATTTCGCCTCTGCCTAGCAGTCGTTTTGTCAATGTTGCCAATGCGGCAGCACTGATCAGCGTACAGCCTGCATAAATAATGCGTACTAACGCTTCATGAAAACCTGAAGCGGCAATGAACGGGTAGGATATCCAAACGGCAAGCGGGGGATGCCGGATGTAATAATCGGGGATCTGATTGAGAAGCTCAGGGGTTGTGTCAAAGGTGACCAGCCCGCTCAGGCCACCAAAGCTATAACGCTCATAGTTACGGAGTGCCGCGCTAATCCATGCGCCATTTGCATCCTGATGCCCTAGCCACGCGGCGCCAATGCGAAAAGAGAGGAAAGCCCAGGCAGCAAGCAGCAGGATGATCGCTAATGTTGAAAAGGCAGATTTATTCTTAAGTGTTCTGGTGAGCATGAAGTTGAACCGGGGCAATAGAAATTCCTACACCAGCATATCATAGGTGTTTGCTGCTCTTCTGTTAGCTTATGGGAGATACATACAATAGTTTGAAATGTGAAAGCGCCTTTTTATAATGTGTATCACAATTTACACCTGAAAGGCTGTACCCGTATTGAAAGGACAACTATACTGAGATGAAGATACCCTTCGGCGGAAGTGCCGTTGTTCTTGGCTGTGGCGCGGTTTCGCGCTGTCTGCTCCCCCTTTTGCTGCGTCATTTTGAAATGGATTTCCACAAGTTAACCATCATCGATCTGATTGACGCGCGCGCGCATATTCCGGATGTTCTTGCTGCGGGCGCAAATTACCAACAGCTTCAAATTACCCCTGATAACCTTGCCGGGACTTTAGGCCAACATTTGAGCGCAGGCGATTTGTTGATCGATCTGGCATACAACATCGGGGCAATAGACATCATCAGTTGGTGCCATGATCACGGCGTGCTGTACATCAACACCTCGGTAGAGGTATGGGATCCGTATCTGGATATGGAAAATAAGCCGCCAACCGAGCGCACGCTGTATGTGCGACACATGGCGCTGCGAAAGCTCAAGGCATCATGGTCAGCGCCGGGGCCAACGGCGATAGTGGAGCACGGCGCGAATCCTGGATTGGTGAGCCATTGGACGAAGGTTGCGCTGGAAGATCTGAGCGCCGCAGTACTGGCGGAATCATCAGTAGATCCACAGCGGCGAATAGAACTGGAAAGCGCGGCCTCTGAAAGAGATTATGCCCGTATCGCGCAGTTAAGCGGGGTAAAGGCGATCCATATTTCCGAGCGGGATATGCAGATCGCCAATGTACCCAAACAGATCAACGAGTTCGTGAATACCTGGTCAGTTGAGGGATTTTACGAAGAGGGCGTGGCTCCTGCGGAAATGGGCTGGGGAACGCATGAACGCGAGTTTCCACCCGGCGCGTATGTACATTTGTATGGGCCGGGAAACCAGATTTGCCTGGGGCGAATGGGCATAAATACGTTTGTCAGGTCATGGGTGCCGACAGGCGAAATTATTGGCATGGTGGTGCGCCACGGCGAGGCATTTACGCTAAGCGATTATTTAACGGTGTGGAGCGAAGACCGCCCGGTTTATCGGCCTACTGTACATTACGCTTATATGCCATGTGATGCGGCGCTGGCTTCGCTTCATGAACTGCGTATGCTGAATTACGATCCACAGCCGAATATTCGTATCATGAACGACGAGATTGTAAGCGGCGCGGATGAACTTGGCGTGCTGTTGTTAGGACACGACTTGAACGGTTGGTGGGTGGGCAGTCAACTGGATATTCATGAGGCGCGGCGGTTAGTACCCGGTCAGAATGCAACTACGCTGCAAGTTGCCGCATCGCTACTAGGCGCGTTGAAGTGGATGTTGAATAATCGTGATCGAGGGATTTGCATACCCGACGAACTTCCCCACCGGGAAATTCTGGAGGTGGCAAACCCGTATCTCGGGCCATGCCTTTCGCTGCAAACCAACTGGACGCCGCTGAAGAATCGGTATGAGGCATTCGGGCGTTACGGGGAATGGCACCCACCGGAAGAAGATGTGTGGCAATTTGCATCTTTTCTGGTGACATAGCCTATCCATGCTCATGCATCACACAGGTAGGGGCGATGGTTCGCGCCCCTACTCTTCCCCGCAGTGTCGCTTAACGACACTTTCTTTACAGTACCTCGCCATGATCAATGTCTTCCCGCATGGTGACGACAATCGGCTGATCTCCAGAGGCGATTGCTTCCGCTGAGACACCGGCTCCTGCCAGCGCAGACACGATGCTTTCACGGGCACCTTCTGGGAGAGTGTCATGAATTAAGTTGGCTTCAAATTCTCTGAGCGATGCCAGCATCTCATCATTCAATTCACCGCTGTAAAGCAGCACCAATGCCGCCTGACCGGGTTGTAATTGTTCAGCCAGCGACTTGATAGTTTTGTTATTGATGCCGCTGTCTCGCACAGCCGCGTAAACGCTGGTGATAGCGCCACCCGCCAGGCCACCAATGACCGCTCCAACCGGGCCGCCGGCAATTAAGCCGACGACTACACCGACTACACCGCCACCAAATGCGCCCTCACCGGCTGTGGCATCTGTGGTTTGTTCAATTTTGATTTTGCCGTCATCAGTTTTGTAGGCGGCAACGGCGTCTTCAATTTTTACAGCATCATCGGCTTCATCCTGGCGCAGCAAGACCTGAAAAAGTTCATGAGCGCGTTCGCGGTTGGAAACCACGAATGCAACTAACGTTTGATTTGCCATGACTGGCTCCTATAAGTCCAACAGCTTGCCTTACAAAGAGCGTAACTATATCGTCAATATAGGAAATGACAATTGGATCTGCTGTGTGATAGGGAGAAGAAGATGCCTGCTGCTGAACGCTTGCAATACATTGCGATACTTCGGGAATTTCCGGATCGTCTGGAAAAACTGGTGCTTCCATTGACCGACGAACAGCTAGATCAGCGCGTGGCTGAAAGCGAGTGGTCACCGCGTCAGGTTGTGCATCATCTGGCAGACTCGCACATGAGCGCAAATTTTCGCTTCCGGCTGCCGCTGGATGAAGATAACCCTACGGTGCCGACTTACAATCAGGAAGCGTGGGCAAGGCACGCGGATTACAGGATGCCATTGGAAGCATCCCTCATGATTTTACGCGGGTTGCATCAGCGGTTTGTCGCACTGCTGGAATCGCTGACTGATGCACAATGGCAGCGCCCGGTAACACACCCGGAATATGGCACGGTGGATGTTGAGGACATCGCCCGGCGCTATGCCAAACACTGCGATATCCATATTCACCAGATCAACGCAGTTGGCGAAAAGTTTGGCTGGTGAGGCATAGCAGCATGATGCCTTCAAAAACGATTAAGGCATCGCGTATTCGCTCGTTACTTACTTAGCAATTTTCCGCGAATATCAACAACGACAGCCGCCATCAAGGGATCGCAGGCAATATCTTGCGTGGCTTTCTGGCAAGCATGGAGCACAGTGCTGTGTTTGCGCCCACCAAAAGCGGTACCGATTTGCGGTAGTGAGGCGCTGGTTAATTCGCGGCACAGGTAAACCGCGATCTGGCGCGCCTGATTGATTGCGCTGGCGCGGCTGGGGCCGATCAAGTCTTCGGGTAGAATACCATAATGCCGCGCCGTCACATCAATCACCTGCTGGAGCGTAAGCATATAACGCGGGCGGTGAAAGCCTTCAATTTCATCGGCGGCATGTTGTACGGTAAGCACCGAGCGGCTAGTTTTCGCCTGAATCACCATCTTTTTGAACACGCCTTCCATTTCGCGCAGGTGTTTCTGCACGCGCCCCGCAATGTATTCAGCGACGCTGGATTCGAGCCGAATGCCTGATTCCTGCGCCCACATCTGAAGAATGGCGATGCGTGTTTCCAATTCCGGCAGCTGAACATCCATGACCAGTCCACCTTCAAAGCGCGAACGCAGGCGGGCTTCCAGATGGGTGAGTTTCGCAGGGTGTTCATCTGAAGCGATCACGATTTGCTTGTTAAAGCGATGTAGGACGTTAAACGTATGGAAGAATTCTTCCTGCGTGCTTTCCTTGTCTTTCAAGAACTGCACGTCATCAATCAGCAGTACATCTACATTTCGATATCGCTCGCGGAACATGGCGGTGGTTTTGCTGCGAATGGCTTCAACCAGATCATTCGTAAAGGCTTCGCTTGGCACATAAACTGCGCGCAGCCCACGCGCTGTACAAGTATGGGCAATGGCCTGTACCAGATGGGTTTTGCCAACCCCAACACCCCCGTAAATGAAAAACGGGTTGTAAGAGACAGCCGGATGCTCGGCAACGGCGCGCGCGGCAGCATAGACCATTTGATTTGCACTGCCGGGAATGAACCGTTCAAAGGTATAACCGGCATTTAAGATGCTCTCTGGCAGTTCTTTCGCTTTGGGCCGGGCGATATGCTGGTGCAGCGGGGTAACATCGTCTACAGAGGGCGCGGCTGGAAGTTGTGCTGCAATTTCGGCGGCTGGCTGCTGCTGGGCAAGGAGTTTGAACAGCGGCATTTCCTGCGATTCTACGGCCTTCTCGGCTTTCGGGGCAGGCTTTCGAACAACAAACCGAAGCTCAACCGCAGCGCCATAAAAGTCATTCACCAACCGCCGCACATTTCGATATAAACGCTGTGAAAGCATATCGCGCGCGGTCACATTTTTGACGGCGATGACGAATATTTCGCCTTCGACACCAACAAATGTGGCACCGCGTACCCACATTTCAAACGTGGGGCGATCAAGCTGGAGTTCAAGTTGAGCGTAGGCTGCGTTCCAGGCTTCCTGGGCGTTCATGGAAACAACTTTCTTTCACTTAAGGCGCGCGCAACGTAACGGTGGATATGGGCAATGCAAGATACATCTGACGGATGGCATCATCCGTCGTTGATCACCTTAAATTGGTTCATTCGTCGCGTGTTTTTGGCTCAGAAAGCGCGCTTATGCGCTGATAGGAGGTAAAACTTTTTCTGAACACTTAAAGGCAGTATAGCTTATGGTTGTGCTATGAGCAATCAAGAAACCTTAAAAAACGAAAAATTTTAAGGTTGGGAAATGAACTGGAGTCTTTCAAGAATCAAACGCTTCACTAACCCCGCTGGAATCGCCCGAATATCCCAAAGAATCGCGGTTATCGCAGGCAGTTTGGGATAAAATTTGCGTGAACTGGCGAAAAAAACACGTAGTTCATAATCAATTCTAGCTGCGTAAAAAACGGAACTTTTTAACATTGGGATAAATACTGATCAAACAGATCAGTTTGTAATAACTTTGAGAGAGGGTTGTTTGTATCATTCTGCAATATCCCCAGAAATAGACTAAGTGATTGTTACAGAATAGATTGCCCGGTTATAGACAATGGTTTAGATCGGAAGTACAATGACCTAAAATTTACAAACTTCATCCAACTTAGAGGACGACACGACACATGACCGATCTTCACGAGAACAATGCGAACTTTTCCCGCTATGAGGCGGATGATGTTGCGGTTAATGCTGGCGATAAGGCCGATGTTATTAAGGTTTCGGCAAAGTCTCGCTCAACGGCGGTCGCAGGGGCAATTGCTGCGGTCATCCGCGAACATCGCTATGCTGAAGTTCAGGCGATTGGCGCTGGCGCGGTGAACCAGGCGGTGAAAGCGCTGGCGATTGCGCGAGGATATCTTTCCGGCGATCAAATTGATATCGTGTGCGTTCCATACTTTACTGAAGTGGATATTGAAGGTCAGGAACGGACTGCGGTTCGTTTTATCGTTGAGCCACGCCGATAGCTGGCGTGCCGAACTTTGCTGAATTAGCGGCAAAATGCCCGTTGATCTGCACGTTCATACCACTGCATCGGATGGACAACATTCGCCTGCCGTGGTGGTTGCGCGTGCGCGGCAGCAGGGTTTAAGCACAATTGCAATTACCGATCACGATACAACGGATGGAATAGCCGCCGCGCAAGAAGCCGCGGCGGTTTCGTTTCCCCCATTTGAGCAGCCTCGCATTATTCCCGGCATTGAGTTGAGCGCGGAAGATTCGGTTTATGACCCGATAAAGGGACGCGAAACCGGAATTGATGTACACGTACTGGGCTATTTCATCCTACTTGATGCGCCCGGATTTCAAGACGCGCTGGCGAATTTCAAGGATGACCGGCTTACACGCGCGCAGGCAATACTGCTAAAACTGGCGCGGTTAGGGATGCCGCTGGAATGGGAACGGGTGTTAGAAATCGCGCAGGGCGGGGCAGTGGGAAGGCCCCACATCGCCCGCGCATTGGTTGAGGCAGGGTATGTTGAGAGTGTGCCAGATGCATTCGACCGCTATTTAAGAACGGGTGGCCCTGCTTATATAGCGCGTGCGCGGCTTTCACCGGAGGGCGCTGTTGATCTGATTCACCATGCCGGGGGTGCGGCAGTGCTGGCACATCCCGGATATATCCCTCACTATTCCGAATTGATTGCGCGGCTCATTCCTGTCGGATTGGATGGCGTTGAAATCCGGCATCCCGGCAATAATGAGCATGTACGCGCTAATCTGAAGGCGATTGCATCCCGGCATAGCCTGATTGAGACGGGCGGCAGTGACTATCATGGAGAGGCGGTGAAACCGGATATTCGTCTGGGTAGTTTCACTGCCCCCGAAGGTACGCTGGAAGCCTTACAAGCGCGGGCTGAACAATATCGCCCGGCTTAGTTTTCCTACCAGATTTACAAATGGGCGGTTGTCTACCGCCCATAAAAATGATTGCTTGATAACTTGTGTTTGAATCCGATGATTACAGTTGGTTGGAACCCGGCTGCGAGAATTGATTTGTTTTCGCGGCACGTGAATATGTCCTGTAATTTGGCCGACGCACATGCCCTGCCCGATGTTCGGCGTTGGCTGAAGATGATTTTGATTCTCGCTGCGCCGGAATTGATGGCGGCTGATAATGCGGGTTCTCGCGGACGATCAGCGTGGCGCAGTTGCCAGAACGAGGATCGCTGATGTGATCATAGAGAATGCCGCGAACACGGAAACCATTGCGAATTTGCATAGACAGGGTGGGGTCTTGCAATTTGCCCTGCCAGACTCGCAGCACGTACTGGGCAACTGTTAGTTCGCGGTCGTGATGTAGATAGCCGGGAATAAGTGCCCCGGCAATCTCTCCACGTAGGTTGAGCCTGCGTACAACATCCCGCCTTGCTTCGTACAGTTTTCGCCCGATACGTAACCCGCGATAAGCAGGATGTACGCTCATATCGCTGCCGTACAGCCATTCACCAGAGGGGTCATGATTAGTTAACCATCCACTGGCAATGGCCTCAAGATAGGTATGCTGCGAATTCTTAAAGTCGAAATGGGTGCGAAACGTGGAGGTTGCCGCGACGGGCGTTAGCTGCCCATTTATCGGATACAGGGCGACGAATTGGCCTTCAGGAAAAATTTCGATGTGGCTGAGGTATTTGGCTTCTGTAAACCGCTCTTCCGGGTCAAGGGTGGGAAACACAAGCTTCTGCAATGCCGCGAGGGCAGGAACATGCTCCGGACGGGTGGTTGTCACCACAATTTTAGTCGCGTCCGGGCGAACGTTGGGAGGCTGATCCGGAACGGGTATCATGGCACACCACCTAAAAATACGGTTTTGACTTCCAGATATTCAAACAGACCTTCGGTT
>CAZBPB010000029.1:0-11482 GCA_964493565.1 uncultured Pleurocapsa sp.
CCTGCCAGCTCCTTGTTGAAATCTTTAATCTGGCTTCCTAGAACTTCATCAAACAGCGTTGATGCGTAGCGCAGACGCTTAAATTCGATACGCAGTGCGTGAAGCTGCTCATCAGTTGCCTCTGCCAGCACGCTGTCGTATGCGCGAACAGTTGCCAGATGTTCGTAGATCAGCGGTGGTAGGGCATGGCGAATCTGGATCGGTTCAATGCCGCTGTCATTCGATTTACGTACAGCCTCGTCCGGGGTGGTGGCAAAGCTGGCAAACGCCCGGATAAAGCGATGATAGCGGTTCTTTTCCAGCAGACGCAGGAGATGGTAACGGGCAACGGCGCGTTCCTGTTCAAGTTTTTCGATCAGGATATCCAGCGCTTGCTGCTGCGAATCATCGGATTGAAGCGTCCCCCGATATCCCGTCACCTGTTCTAGCAATACGTCATAATCGCGCACGCCGCCCAATGCGCGGGCAATCTCTTTAAGCTGTCGCTCAAAGCTGCGGGCAGTTTTGTTTTTGTAGTAGCTTTCCAGCAGGCGCAAGGTGCTGCGAATGCGACGGGTGGCGACGCGCATATCGTGCACAGCTTCAGGGTCTTCGCCGGCAATGACGCCGGGTTGGTTCTCAACCATTTGAACCAGTTGGCGCAGCATCACCTTTCTTCCGGCTTCTGCCATCGTATCTTCGCCGGAAAGAGGCTGCTCCTGTTCGCGCAGGTCATCGAGTAAAGTATCATCAGTGTTATCGTTCATAAACGGCTAGTCTCGCATATCAACGGGAAAGTCATGAAAGGATATTAACCGATACCGTTAGAATGTTATGTAATTTTAACATAACCGTAGGTTGATCTTAAAATTGAAGTTGGCTCAGGATTTCGCGAAAGAAATCCACAACATTTAGATTGGGGTTGTTAATAATCTCACGTAAGCCGTTGTTCAGGACTGCCCACTGGTAAATCTGGATGAGCAGCAGCAGGGGAATACCAAGGCTTACCACTCTTAATGGTAGGCGGGCAACGGTGACAGAAATCGGGGCATCAGAAAGCTCGGCAAGCTGCTGGCGTTCGGCAACGACTTTTAGCCGCTGCATATTCATGTCGTCACGCAAACCGTTTAGCTGAACGTAGTGATAGAGGGCTTCAAAACGTAATGCCGGGTTATGGTCTAAATCGTTGTTGCGCCATGCGTGATCCAACAGGCTGATTTCCTGATTTAGATTGTCAATCTTCCCGTCAATCGTCCCTAGCTGGCTTGCTAACGTAATACTTTGCGCATCTCGCCAGCCCCGCTGCCCGCGTGAATAGGGTAGGCGCACTAGCACAAAATAGTGAGCATACAGCAGCACCAACGGGATCAGGATGCTGAACAGCAGGATACGCCCTAAATCCTGCGGCAAACGCGGAAGTCGCCCCTCAATCAATGCCTGTGTGAACGGCACCGCGCACAAATACAGGGTGATAATCAGAATGATCAGAAATCCAATGGGTAGTTTTGCGACGAGTTCATCGCGATCATGGGCTGAGAGGCCGGGCTGTATGATCACATACGCGTACACCGCCATCAGTGCCAGTATCAGCAGATAAAATGGAAACGCTACTATCAGCGCCAGCGCCTGCTCACTGGTTTCGATGAACGCGCTGCCTTGCTGCATGATACCCTGACCGACATTTGTGAGTACCGCGCTTCCTCCAAAAAGTACGTAGGCCGGCAGCGCCAGCGCCAGCACACACACGATCAACATGAAATCCATATCTGAGATCGAACGGAAGAACCGCGCCAGACGTGGCGGTAGTTTTCCCATCAGCAAATCAGGCAGAAAGCGCTGGCGAATGCCCTGATTTCCGGTATAGATCAGGTAGATCAAGACAACCGTCAGCAGCAGAATTATCGGCGCGATAGCGAGAATTGCCAGATTGGTGGCGGCGCTGGTAAGCAGCGTTGCGGAACGAAGATCAGATCGCTCCACAATCCGCCGCGCAATCAGCAGCAGAATGACCAGTAGCGCCAGTGGCGCCAGCCAGAGGGTGGTACTGCTTAACCGGTCATTGTATCGGCGTACCCACATGAATTGAATCAGAATGTAATAGATAGCTGCTGATGTACCGACGGCAATGGTGTAAAGCGGATCGGTCCAGAGGGTAAAAACTTCGGGTTGCAGCAGGCGTGCCAGCAAATTGCCGAAGAAAAACGCGCACATAGCGACAGCAAGCACTTCGTTTGCCAGCAGCAAAAGCTGTTCCCACATCGGAATGTGTGTGGAAAATACCGGGTAGAACCAGCGCGTCAGCATTAGTACAGCGCGGATCATGATTACCGCTAGCATGACCAGCGTGAGGCTTAGGATATAAAACAACGGGCTGTCTTTGCCAGTTGTGGGCAGGTTGATGGTGTAACGCAATATCCCTAGCCACGCGACACTGCTTACCCAGTAAATCAATACATAAAGCGCATGGCGACGGCTGAATGTACGGCCCAAAAGGCGATTTTGAAGGCGGGGGGAGATTGCCACTACCAGCAGCAAGACCACGCTTGCAGCCAGCAGGAAAAATTCTAGCCAATCGCCTTGCAGCACTTGAATGGCCGTCGCCGCGATGCCGAAACCGAGTAACCCCGGCAGAATCAAACGGTCAAGCAGTCCAATTGGCTGACCGGCATCCTCTTTATTGATGCTAAGCGCCTGCATAAATTCGCGGGTGATGCGCCGCGGGTCGCGCTGCTGATCGCTCATAGTCCTGCCTGTTGCGCCGCCATAGGGATCATGTTACCGCAGCTTTTCGAAATGCGGGGAATTGTCATAGTTATGTATCTTTGCTGTAATTCATAGAAATTGCAGCCGAATACAGGCAGATGATCTTGTTATGTTGGTTGATTGAACGTATCTTAGCAGGGGTTAAGACCAACGAGATCGGGTGAGTTGTTGGAATCTGCTTCTTCAAAGCGTTCAAGCGTCGTTTATGCCGCCGCGTTGTTTGCCATCCTGCTCGGCGCATATCTTCTGATCTACACGGGCATTCCCGATTCTGCCGATGGTGATGCACTTTTAGCCGCTTCCGCCGCGCTTCTGCGCACAGGTAATCCGACGATCAACACCGTTGCTTATGCCGATATGCTGTTTCCGGTAGACAGCGCGCGCATGGGTACGTTCGGGGCGGATGGTGTTCTGTACAGCAAAAAAGGTATTACGCCATCGCTTGGTTTGCTGCCCTTCGTGCTTGCTGCCGACCTGCTGCCATTTTTGACAACCCGCGCCGCGGCAATGTGGCTCAATCCTGTGATTACGGCTGTAACAGCGCTGCTGTTGTTTGCCTTTATCCGCCGCCTGAATTATGCGCGATGGGTAGCATTCACCGCCGGGCTGATTTATGGACTGGCAACGCTGGCGTTTCCCTATACCCGAACCCTGTACGGCGAGCCGCTGGCCGCACTGCTGCTGCTTTTGGCTGTCTACGCGCTTTACGAATACTGGCAGAGTAGGCGCTGGCTGTGGCTAACAGCGTTAGCGGTCGCTGCTGGCTTGCTGGTTGGCGTTAACACGATCTATGTTTTGCCCGCTGGCCTGCTCGGGCTGCTGGTGCTGGTAGAGGTGGCGCGTCACCGTGAATGGCGGCATTTGCTGGCGTTGGCGGTGCCTGTGGCGATTCTTGTCGCTGCCTTTGGCCTGTGTAACGCCCTACGCTTTGACAGCCCATTCACCACCGGCTATCGCTTCAGCGACGGCGAGGGCTTTAATTTCCCATTTCTGTCCGGCGTGTTCGGCCTCACGATTAGCCCCTATCGCGGGCTTTTCTGGTATTCGCCTATTCTCTTGCTGGCGCTGCCGGGCTGGCTGATGCTGCGCCGCCAGATATCCAAACTGGCATGGCTGATCCTTGCGCTGGTGATTCTGCAAATCGCTATGTTTGCTTCGTGGTGGAGCTGGGATGGCGGGGTTACATGGGGGCCGCGCTTCATGCTGCCAATCATTCCGCTGATGATGCTGGCGATTGTGCCGCTAATCGCTGACGCGGCAAAAAAGTGGTGGTTATCGCTTATCCTGGTCGGTTTTGTAGCGCTGTCGTTTTTCATTCAATTACTTGGCGCGTTTTTTGATCATCTGGTGTTTCTCTCGTATCAGGTGAATGTGTTATGGGATGGAGATATCACCCGCTGGCGCACCGATTTTCTGGATCAACTGCTGACCGATCCATATCAGAACGCGATCATCGGGCATATAGCCTTGATATTCTACGGGTGGCCGATCATTGTCGGTTGGTCACAGGCCAATGCTTCGCCGCTGCTCTGGATTGTGCCGCTGTTTCTGATTGTGCTTGGGCTGCTTGTATTGATCGTCCGCGCGATATCCGCGAAGGCTGCTGCGGTCTTAATTACTGTTTTAAGCATCGCTGCGCTGCTGGTGGTTGGGGGTGCGCGCTCAAATGCTGCCGATGTACAAAAAGTAGTGGCGCTTTCTGAGGCGCTAAATCTTGAGGCATCGGTGTACGCCGCAACTACCTTATTCAGCGATGGCCTGATCGATCTTGAGCGGCGTTCACCGGTGACGGTGGTCAACGCGCCAACTGCCCCGGATGATCGTGACGCGCGGCCTTTGTGGGAGTGGTCATTGGCGCAGGAAGAACGCCTGTGGCTGATCACCTGGTTTGCCCCTGCCGATCCTGAAAATTGGCAAGAGCGTGAATTATGGGAGCAGCAGGCATTTGTGCTTGAACGCCCTGTGCCGGATCATCGCGCTTTGTTATTCGATACCCGTCCGATTGACGCGGAATTGCAGGCTGGTGGCTGGCAATTTGGCGAGATTATGCTCGAAAATTATCGCCTTCAGCCGCGCGAAGATGGTGTTTCCGTTGAACTGAACTGGCAGCTTCAGGGCGATACCGCTGCGTCTGCGTCGTGGTTTGTGCATCTGCTTGATGCATCCGGCAATATCGTCGCCCAGCAAGATCGCCAGCCTTTAGGTGGCTATGCGCCCGTTGAAACATGGATGCCGGGGCAGCAGGTAACAGATCGGCTGTTTTTGCCCGCACTTAACGACAATACTGAAGGCTGGTCGCTGCGCATTGGCTGGGTGAATCCGCAGGGCGAAAGACTGCCTGTGCTGTCGCCAGACGGCGCTGAAGTGCCAGATGGATTCATTTTGTTGTCGCTGACAGGCTGAAAGCAGCTTGTTTTACGTCAACGTCGTGTCTATTGGAGGTTATTTCAGCCATTTTCTGCTACCTCAATATTCCTTCCACGCTGTATACCCCACTTTTTAGGAATTGCCGTCCCCTTTACGCCCTGTGGTATCGTTAAGGTAGCCATCGTTGAGTAACCTGGATGAAAATACTTATGTTTGATGAAACGCCTCTCTCTGGCGACGGCTTCACGCCTGAAAATAACCAGATCCGCGAAGCCTTTGATCGCTGGCAGCACACCGCACTATACAAAACATTGAGCCGGATGCCTGAGCGCAAGCAGACTTTTACCACTATGTCTGGCGAACCTGTGGAACGTATTTATACGCCGCTAGACGTTTCGCAACAGTCCTATGTAGCCGATCTTGGCCTGCCCGGTGAATATCCGTTCACGCGTGGCGTCCACGCTTCAGGGTATCGTGGTAAGCTGTGGACGATGCGTATGTTTGCTGGTTTTGGCACCGCCGAAGAGACGAACGCCCGCTATAAATATTTGTTGGAACAGGGCAACATGGGCTTGTCGGTGGCCTTCGATCTAGCGACGCTGATGGGCTACGACACCGATGCGCCGGAAGCGCTGGGCGAATTTGGTAAGTGTGGTGTTGCAGTGAGTTCGCTTCAAGATATGGAAATTCTGTTTGATGGTATCCCGCTGGGCGAGGTGTCCACCAGCATGACCATCAACAGCCCTGCGGCTATTCTATGGGCATTTTATATTGCTGCCGCTGAAAAACAGGGTGTATCCCCTGAAAAACTGCGCGGCACCCTGCAAAATGACATTTTGAAAGAATACATTGCCCAGAAAGAGTACATTTTCCCGCCTGAGCCTTCGATGCGGCTGGTGGTGGATACTATCGAATACGCGGCTGAACGGCTGCCGCAGTGGAACCCCGTCAGCGTCAGTGGCTACCACATCCGCGAGGCGGGCAGTACCGCCGCGCAAGAGCTTGCCTTTACGCTGGCGGATGGCTTTGAATATGTGCGCTGGGCGCTGAAGCGTGGGCTAGATATTGATGCCTTTGCCCCGCGCATCAGCTTTTTTTTCAACCTTCATAACGACTTCTTTGAGGAAATTGCTAAGCTGCGTGCAGCACGCCGTATATGGGCGCGGGAAATGGTCAATACTTTTGGCGCTAAAGACCCGCGTTCATGGCTAATGCGCTTTCACACACAAACAGCAGGCGTCAGCCTGACCGCCCAGCAGCCGGAAAACAATCTGATACGTGTGGCTATACAGGCGCTGGCTGGCGTTTTGGGCGGTACGCAAAGCCTGCACACCAACAGCATGGACGAAGCCTTAGCCCTGCCCAGCGAGCTTGCCGTTACGCTGGCTTTACGCACCCAGCAGATCATTGCTGAAGAAAGCGGTGTGACCAATACCATTGATCCGCTTGGTGGCAGCTATTTTGTTGAGGCGCTGACCAACCGTATCGAGGCTGAGGCATACAGCTATTTTGAGCGCATCGAGGCGTTGGGCGGCGTACTGCCGGCGATAGAAACCGGTTTCATGCAGCAGGAAATTGCCGATGCCAGCTACCGGTACCAGCGTGAGATAGATGCTGATGAACGTATTATCGTGGGTGTGAATGGCTACACCGATGATGCGCCAGTTGCCATCCCCATACTGGAAATGGACCCGCAGGGTTTTGCCCGTCAGTGTGCCCGTTTGCAGGCATTACGCCTTGGGCGTGATAACCAGCGCGCCAGTCAGGCATTATCGGCGCTGAAAGAGGCCTGTCGCGGCGCCGATAATGTGATGCTATTTTTGATTGAGGCCGCGAAGGCTGATTGCACCCTGGGCGAAATGACCGACGTGATGCGTGAGGTCTTCGGTGTGTATCAGGAAGCGGCAGTGATATAAAATCAAGCGAAGTGAGATAGAAGGCAGTGTTCAATATGGTCGCTGAACGAAACCAAATACACTACGCGGAATACGAAGCGTTTATCAATCGGCCTGAAAACATGGGACGTGTTTTTGAACTCATCGCTGGAGAGATGGTTGAGAAAATGCCTAGTTACGAACCCTCGCATATTGCTGGTTGGATACTGACATTTATCAACATGTATCTACTGCAAAATCCAATCGGAAATACAACTGCCGCTGACGGCGGGTATGTTATGCCAGACGGCAACATCTTAATCCCCGATGTTGGCTATATCGCAAAAGAACGGCTGCCAGAAAAACCTGCTCGTGAAGCACCAGTCCCGCCAGACTTTGCGGTTGAAGTCATGTCACCGACACATAAAACGCGCGATCTTCGGCGTAAAGCTGAGCGTTATCTGGATTATGGGACGCGGCTCGTTTGGCTTATTTTCCCGGATGAGCGACTTGTTGAAGTGTATTATGGCATTGAGGATGTTCTCGTGCTCGGCACTGAAGGTGTTCTTGAAGGCCGGGATGTGCTCCCCAATTTTACGCTGGCGGTCAAGGATATTTTTAAGTGACCGTAGTTCCCCATTCAAATAATCATCAGGTCGTGTTTATCACCGGTGCTTCGTCTGGTATTGGCTATTCGGCGGCGCTGGCTTTCGTTAAATCCGGTGCGAGTGTGATTGCCACCGCGCGGCGAGTAGATCGTCTGGCATCGCTGGAAACAGCAGTACAGCGGTTGCCCTCGCCACACGGCGCGATCTACTCAGTTGCGCTGGATGTGCGTGACGAAGGTGAAATGCAGCGCGCGGTCGAAAAGGGCATTGAGCGTTTCGGTCATATTGATGTGCTGGTGGCGAATGCGGGAGTCGGGCAGCGCGGCGCGATAGTTGATTCTGACTGGGATGATCTGGAAACCCTGCTGCGTACCAATATTGACGGCGTTTTGCACAGCATTCGCACGGTAGTGCCAGTGATGCGTAAGCAGGGCAGCGGGGGGCATATTATCATTGTTTCGTCGGTGGTTGCCAACATGACTGCGCCCTATACCGCCTGTTACAGCGCCAGCAAAGCGTTTGTCAGCAGTATTGCCCGTTCTTTACGGTTGGAGTTGGAATCGGATCACATCACCGTCACCGATATGCTGGTCGGGCGCACGGCTACCGAGTTTAACGAGAAGCGGTTAGGGGCGTCTGGCTATGCTGCTCGCGCGCCGAAAATCCCGGTCATGCCTGCTGAAAAGGTGGGCGAGGCAATGGTCAAAGCCGTGAATAAACGCCAGAAGACAGTCATCTTACGCTTTTTTGATCGGATAGTCATCTGGGCAAATTCGCTGGTGCCAAACATCATAGGCCGCCGCGCTTTGAAGCAGTATCGGGTCTAGCCAAAATTCGCTTCCAACCAGTTAATCGCAAACTGTGTTAAATCCGCCGCATCAAACAGGTAAGAATCGGCACTGCCAACTTTACCCTGCCGCGCGCGTCCGGTTTTCAAATATTCATGCGCGATCTGCTCAAAGCTGTAATCGTCATGCGGATCGCCCGTGTCAAAATCTTCGACATCTATCCATACTTTTTGACCATCTTGTAAAATCGGGCATTGGTAATGGATCACGTTTTTATGTTGTAGTTTCGCGCAGTATTCCGCGTGATGCAGCAGGGTGATCGCGTCTAAGGGCGCGCCCAGCAGCAGCACAAAGCCGCGTGTCTCAACCAGTTTTGCCAGTGGCGATTCTGCCCCATAGCCATAATCAAATGAATGATCGCGGGTGAGGTACTCTGCCTTTGCGCCAGCCGCAACCATCGAGGCTTCGGGATTCCGGCTGCGCTGTGTATTCGGCCATGTGCGGAAAAACTCCGCCAGAATGCCGTGATCGCGCACCGCCCGCGCAGTTGCCGGATCAAACGCCGGATGTTCGGCGTAATATACCTCACGAATTTCGGGCGCTAGCTCCGGCACAAAATCGGGTATATCCTGCCAGCCTGCATACATCATCAGCGTGCCGCCTGCTCCCACAGCTTCAAGCAGCGCCTGCAAAACCACATTCGGCCCGCCCATCACTTGTCCGACAGCCTTCACCGAACTGTGCAGCATTATCGTCTGGTCGGGCATCACACCGAGCGACTTGAAGTCATTAACGAGATGGCTGTGTGTATAGGAACTATTTTTTTGATACATGGTTAATTCCAGATAGATAAAAAACGGACAGCAAATGCGCTGTCCGTACATTTTATGCTGTTTGATCTGCGAACCGGGAATTACGCCTGATCGCCGCTGAAGAAGTCCACCACTTTATCGAACAGGCCTTTGTTACCTTTTTGAGGGGTAACTGCGCCGCCCATCGTCTCCGCCAGCTTCTCAAAAAGCGCGCGCTGCTCTTCCGTTAATCTGTTCGGAATTTCGACGGCAATATTTACCATCTGATCGCCGCGCCCTGAATTGCTGCCGTCGGTACGTAAGCGGGGCACGCCTTTGCCGCGCAGCCGAAAGCTTTTTCCGTTTTGCGTGCCGGGCGGGACGATCAATTCTACGTCACCATCTACCGTGGGAACCACGATTTTATCGCCTAACGCGGCCTGTGCCACGTTGATATTGATGTCCAGAATGATATCGTTATCGTGGCGTTTGAAGTATTCATGTTCTTCAACATGCACCACCACGAACAGATTGCCTGCGGGGGCACCGGTTTCACCTGCATCCCCCTGACCGCGCAGTTGGATTTGCAGCCCTTCGCGTACTCCAGCGGGAATTTGCACCTCAAGCTCTGCCTTCACCCGCATACGGCCTGCGCCCCGGCAGGCTGTGCAGGGGGTGGCGATGGTTTCGCCACGTCCGTTGCAGCGCGGGCAGGTGGCTACCTGCACCATCGGCCCTAAAAACGTTTGCTGTACCTGGCGCACTTCGCCTGTGCCATTACACTGCTGGCAGCGCATAGGCTGCGTGCCGGGCGCAGCGCCATTACCGCCGCAGGTTTCGCAGTTTTGCAGGCGCTCAAATTCAACTTCGCGCTCAATGCCGAAGATCGATTCTTCAAAGTTGATGTTCACATCAACGCGGCGGTCTGCTCCGGGGCGTGGCCCGCGGCGGCGCGAGGCGTTGGAACGGTTGCCGCCAAAGCTGTTGAAAAATTCCTCAAAGATTTCTTCAAACCCGCCAAATCCGGCAGCGCCACCGGCGCCCGGAAATCCAGTAGGCCCGCTTACGCCAGCCGCCCCAAAGCGGTCATAACGTGCGCGCTTTTCGTCGTCCGAAAGGACTTCATAGGCCTCATTCACCTCTTTGAAACGTGCTTCGGCATCCGGCTCTTTGTTCACATCGGGGTGAAGCTGCCGCGCCAACTGCCGAAATGCTTTTTTGATGTCATCTTTGCTGGCGGTGCGCTGAACACCCAGTATTTCGTAGTAATCGCGTGCCATGAGTTACTCAAACTAGGATGGTCGTATCGTGATGAGTGTAGCCGACATTATATAAGAGTACAGATAGAAATTCGTAAACGTTCGCAGCTTTTGTAGAAAATGATCTGTCCACTCACACAAATGCGGCTATAGGACATCTAAAATTAGCGGCTAGAATCACCTGCAAAATACTGTTGCTCGACCGCATTAGCTAATCTCAAAAAGAGTTCACTTATGTTCCCGCGATACGACCTGAAAACCAGTAAACGTTTGTTGTATACGCTCTTTGTCGCCCAAAGCCTGTCGTCTGCGGCGCAAATTGCCGTGTTTACCCTGATTACCATCACCGCAGCTCAGCTTGGTGGTACGGAAAGCGTTGCGGGTGTGCCCTCGTCAACGCTTACCTTCGCGCAGGCGCTGGCTGCCTTCCCGATTGCCATGGTGATGGGGCGCTTCGGGCGGCGAATCGGGCTGTCGCTAGGATATGCGGGGGGTGTTGTGGGGGGAATAGTTGGGATCGCCGCGATTCTAGAACAGAGCTTCCCACTACTGCTGCTGGCTGCCGCTTTTCTGGGAACAGCCCGTGCTGGAAGCGATCAAGGGCGCTTTGCGGCGGGCGAAATGTTCCCTGAATCAGAACGCGCGCGTATGATCGGGCGGCTGATTTTCGCCGGCACCATCGGCGCGGTGCTCGGGCCGCTGCTGGTAGCACCCAGTGGACGCCTGATGGAGTCGCTCGGTTTTTCCGCCGACATTGGCACGTGGGTGTTAATGGGCATGTTTTCCGGGCTGGCGCTGCTAACCTCGTTCATTTTTCTGCGCCCCGATCCAATGACCATTGCGAAGGCGCTGGAGCAAGAGAGCCTGTCAGCGCGCCCGCTTGAAGATGTTGTTGAGGCACGTCCACTTTCGGCGTTGCTGGCGCTGCCCAGAGTGCAGTTAGCAGTGTTGGCGGTCATCGTCAGTCAAACGGTGATGGTGGTGCTGATGGTGATGACCCCGCTGCACATGCACCATCTTCAACATCCCACCGAGCCAATTTCGCTGGTGCTG
>CAZBPB010000029.1:11492-17305 GCA_964493565.1 uncultured Pleurocapsa sp.
GGGCTTTCGCCGTTTACCGGTTATTTCATTGACCGCTTCGGACGCATCCCGATGCTGCTTACCGGCGCTGTCATCCTGATCGCCTCGTGCCTGCTTGCACCGCTTTCTGGCAGCGAATATATCCTCGCGGCGGCGTTGTTCTTGCTTGGCTTAGGCTGGAACTTTGGCTATGTCGCCGGGTCGTCTTTGCTGGTATCTGGCTTGCAGGGGCAGGAGCGTACACGGGTGCAGGGTGTCAACGATACGCTGGTGTTTCTGGCGGCGGGATTTGGCAGTATTGCGGCGGGCGCATTGTTTGCTGCCAGCGGCTACGTTGCGATTGCCATTGCCGGGATTGCGCTCTCGCTTGCGCTGGTCGGTCTGGTATTGTGGTACAACCGCCCGCAACTGCGTATGGAGATCGCTTAGTTCAGCGAGCATTCCCGCCAGTTCATGGGCGTGAACTAGCGCAGATATCAGTTCTACATCACAATGGCATTAGGCCTATAACCGTTGTTGCCATACCTCTTTGCGCTGGCCTACAGCATACAAATGAGGGATAAACATGAAACTCGGCACGATGAAAACAGGACTGGTGTATTGGGTAATCCTTTTGATATTGGCGGGTGGTGTTCCAACTGTTCTAGCAGCGCCAGCGTTTCAGACAATACCGTGTTTCGAGGGCGAAAACTGTCCTGAACACGTCAATCCTGAGGCGGAAGAATATTTTACGATTCAATGCGCGAGCAATGCGGTCTGGGTATGGCGTTCTATACCTGCCCCCACACTTATTTCTGCCATTCCCGTCATTCAAATTGAAGCATTAACCGACAATACGCCGCAGGACATCCCCATTGACATAACTGTCATACGTACAGGAGATACGATCACGGTTGCAGGTAGCAACGGCAACCTCGCTCCACAACCCGGTTCAAAATCCTTCAGTTTTAATGACTGTATCGAGGGGAACGGCGGCCCCCTAACATTTCCCACTCCTCCGGCGCTGACCCTTGATCATCAGTTTTGTCTAAGTCTGCCTAACGAACTTGAGGTAACGCAGTGCCTTGGAGATTTGGCGGATAGCGGCTCTGTAGACGTATGCGACTACTTCACTTACCGCGAATCACATATGGATGAGTGTAATGTAGGTCCTTCGTCGCTAGAAATTCTATTCAGCATAGTTAATGCCTGCTTTAATCAGGTCGCGATAGTTGCGGGTATTGTCTCATTTGCAGTTGTGACGGGACTGCGCATGCGCAAATGATTCTGCTATAGATCAATCAAAAAAGGACACAGCGGTTGGCTCGTTGTGTCCTTTTGATGCCTAGAATTTGCTGTAATGAGGCTACGCCTCTGTAAACTGTCCTTCAACCACGTCTTCGCCGCCCTTGTTTTCGCCAGAGGCTTCGCCACCGTCATTGGTCGGGCCACCATCTGCGGACGGTGCGGAGTCGGCCTGTTCGTACATCTTCGCGCCAGCCTGCTGCATGGCGTCGCTCAGTTCGCGGGTAGCCGTGCGTGTGCGTTCCAGATCGTTGGCGCTCTTGGCCGAATTGACGGCATCAATCTTGCTCTGCAGGTCGCTCTTCACGTCCCCGGGCAGTTTGTCACCGTAATCGCTCAGGAACTTCTCGGCGGTAAAGACCGCGCTGTCTGCCTGATTATGGGCTTCAACTTCTTCACGGCGCTTGGCATCGTCGGCGCGGTGAGACTCAGCTTCCTTGACCATCCGCTGAATTTCGGCTTCGCTTAAACCGCTGCTGGCAGTGATGGTGATCTTCTGTTCGCGGCTGGTGGCCTTATCACGTGCGCTCACGTTCAAAATACCGTTCGCGTCAATGTCAAAGGTTACTTCCACTTGCGGGACACCGCGAGGGGCGGGGGGAATACCGTCGAGGATGAATTTACCCAGCGACTTGTTATCCACCGCCATCGGGCGTTCGCCTTGCAGCACGTGAATTTCTACCTGCGTCTGATGGTCGGCGGCTGTCGAATACACCTGCGACTTGCGGGTGGGGATGGTGGTGTTGCGTTCGATCATCGGGGTTGCCACGCCGCCCAGCGTTTCCACGCTCAGCGTCAGCGGAGTCACATCCAGCAGCAGGATATCTTTCACATCACCGCGCAGCACGCCGCCCTGAATGGCTGCGCCTAACGCCACTACTTCATCCGGATTTACGCCCTTGCTCGGCTCTTTGCCGAAGAAACCGCGCACTGCTTCCTGAACGGCAGGCATACGGGTCATACCACCGACCAGCACCACGTTGTTGATGTCCTTCACGTCCAGACCGGCATCGCGCAGGGCTGCCTTGCAGGGATCAATCGAACGTTTAATCAGATCAGCCACCATGCTTTCTAGTTTGGCGCGGCTGAGGGTAGTGTGCAGGTGCTTCGGGCCGCTGGCATCGGCAGTGATGAACGGCAGGTTGATATCTGCGGTCAGCACGCTCGAAAGCTCGATCTTTGCGCGCTCTGCAGCTTCTTTCAAACGTTGCAGTGCCTGACGGTCATTACGCAGGTCAATGCCATTTTCCTTCTTGAACTCGTCGGCCAGCCAGTTGATGATCACTTCATCAAAGTTGTCGCCGCCAAGATAGGTGTCGCCGTTGGTGCTGCGAACTTCAAACACGCCGTCGCCCACTTCAAGGATGGAAATATCGAAGGTGCCGCCGCCAAGGTCATACACCGCGATGATTTCGTTTTTCTTCTCGCCCAAACCATAGGCAAGGCTGGAGGCCGTCGGTTCGTTGATGATCCGCAGCACTTCCAGACCAGCGATACGTCCTGCGTCCTTAGTAGCGTTACGCTGCGCGTCGTTGAAATAGGCGGGAACGGTGATCACAGCCTGATCAACCTTTTCGCCCAGATAGGCTTCGGCGTCGGCCTTAATTTTCGAGAGGATCATTGCTGAAACTTCGGGCGGGCTGTATTCCTTACCGCCCATATGTACGCGCACGTCGCCATTGTCCGCAGCCGTCACCTTGTAAGGTACTAGCTTGATTGCGTGCTGTACTTCGGGGTCATCAAATTTGCGACCCATGAAGCGTTTGACCGAAAATACAGTGTTTTCGGGGTTAATCACCGCCTGATTGCGCGCGATCTTGCCAACCAACCGCTCGTTGGTCTTGGGGTTCACTGCCACCACAGACGGGATCAGGTTGCCACCCTCGGCAGAGGGGATGACGACGGGTTCGCCGCCTTCCATCACCGAAACGACGCTGTTGGTCGTGCCGAGGTCAATACCGATAATTCTTGCCATCTCATTTTCTCCTGACGGGTTTTATTTTTCGCTCTACCGTCATTTCCCCACAGAGTCCATGACGGGTATTTTGCTTTTGATAGGCTGCTGCTTTGTTGTTTGGACGAGGCATGACCTGTCCATTTAGGTGAAGAGCTACCTCGCCACCTTTACCAGCGCCGGCCTGATTAACTGACCGTTTTGCGCGTATCCCTTTTGCATCACTTCGATCACGTGTCCACTTTCCACAATATCGCTGTCTTCCATCACCACCGCTTCGTGCTGGTTCGGATCGAAAACCTCACCCTGCGGATCAACCACGATCACCCCGAAATCATCCAGAATTTTGTGCAATTTGCGCTGGATCATGGTGGTTCCGCTGACCCATGAGTTACTGGACAATTCGTCGGGAATATTGACGAGTGCCCGGTCAAAGTCATCAATGACGGGGATCACCTTTTTCAATACGTCGGCGGTAGCATTGGCATAACTGTCCTTTTGCTGCTGCTCAACGCGGCGTTTGTAATTGGCAAATTCGGCACGCTCGCGCTGCCAACCTTCCAGGTACTGCTGCGCCTGTGCCTTCATTGCGTCTAGCTCCTGCCCTGTCGTAGAGCCGTTATTTTCGGCAGATGCTGCTTCTACTTCAATGCCGTCTTTTTCTGCGGCATTATTGACAGGGGTTTCTTGTTCGCTCACCCTGTACGACCTCCTCTGGCATATGTCAGTTCCACGCAAACGGCGCGTATTATCCGCGCCGCTGCATCACAATGGCAACAGTGTACATAAGAATTGCAAGAATCACGTTAACGGAGATTGGGAAAGGGATGACTACCATAAAATGAAATTTCGAAATGATTGTTATTTCATGAGTTCAAGATTTTTTTCGAGCGCAGCGATTAAGGGCGGAATATTCTAGTGAACCGTGTTCCAGACAATACTATATTCAATATCAAAATAGCCATGAATGATGTGATTGCGCATGTCTGCAATATCCTGCCATGCAATTTCAGGGTACAGTCTTCGTGTTTCGTCGGTTACATTGGTCGCGGCTTCTCCAATAATTTCGATTAGCCTGATAAGCCCAAGCCCGAGAAGTTCGTCATTATCCAGATCAGTATCTGACTTTCCCTCGGCATAATATTGAACTTTAAGTGCGGCATCTAACATGTGCTGCATGCGAACGCGGTCATTCTCAGGTGACTTTTTCATAAATCACCTGAGTTTCATCTTGAACCTGCTGCCGGAAGTATTTGCTAAGAAATCCCGCCGTAAGTAAGTCAACCCGACGTCCCATAATTTCTTCAAGCTCACGGCTCATACGGGATAGGTCAAATAAACCCGGCTTTGCCTGTGGTTCAAATTCTACTAGCACGTCAATGTCGCTATGGTCATCGAAATCGTCTCGCAGCACCGACCCAAACAGCGCGAGCTTGCGAATTTCGTTTCTCTCGCAAAACATCGCGATTTCTTGCTTGCGCAACATAACTTGCAGATTATTAAGGTTTGCCGCTGCCACATTTCACTCCAGCTACTATCCTAATGATTGTAGTCGAAATTTCATCGCACTATAGTTTCCTTAACGGCTTAAATTGAATTACCCGTCTGAATTGACACAAAATTCATAAACAACAAATTCCTCACCCCGCCCACAGCAAACCGACCCCGCGTCTGTGTATAATTCCACAAATATGAATCGTAACCTTGAGGCAGTTATGGCGCAGTGGATTGAAGTGTCAATTAGCGTAGATGGTGAGGCCGCCGAGGCTGCCGCCGAACTCTTGAACCGTTACGGCTATCAGGGCGTGGCGATTGAGCACGAGGGCATCCCGCCCGAAACATTGGATGACGGCGACCCTGTGCCTGATTCTCATCTTACGGTACGCGCCTATTTAGCCAACGATGAGCGCGCGCCTTCGCTGCAAGAGCAGTTGGAAGCTGGATTGCGCTACTTGAACATGATGTATCCGATGCCGCAGCCCACATACACTGTGATTGACGAGGAGGATTGGGCAGAGGCGTGGAAGCAGCACTACCATCCCGTGCGCATTGGCAAGCGCGTAGTCATTCGTCCGCTCTGGATTGACATGGAACTTGCGCCGGATGATGTGGAGATTGCCCTCGATCCGGGAATGGCTTTTGGAACAGGTACGCATCCTACCACCCAGCTTTGCCTTGAGGCGCTGGAAGACCTGACTGTTCCCGGCGCGCAGGTGCTGGATTTAGGTACCGGATCGGGCATTCTGGCAGTCGGCGCGGTCAAGTTGGGCGCGGCGCACGTGCTGGCGCTGGACAACGACCCCGTAGCTGTAGATGTTGCCGTCGAAAATATCACCCGGAACGGGGTTGCTGAACGTATTACTGTTCAGGAAGGCAGTCTTGAGACGGTCATCACCTCCGCCCGCCGCTTCGATTTGATCGTGGTCAATATTCTGGCGCGCATTATCATCGCAATGTGTGACCAGCATCTTGGCGATACCGTGCGCCCCGGCGGCAGGGCGATTTTCAGCGGCATTATTGACACTCAGGCAGACGATGTAGAAGCCGCTTTACGTAAAACCGGATTAACGCCGTATCACCGCCGCCAGCAGGGCGA
>CAZBPB010000030.1:0-8265 GCA_964493565.1 uncultured Pleurocapsa sp.
TCCGCCATTCAACAACGCGCGGGCTGTTCGGGTTTTGGCGCAATTTCCGCGCCGCTTCAACACCCGCCTCAAGCTGTTTTGCCAGCCTGATTTCTTCATCGATGGTGAGCAGCGGAACACGCGACATTTCCTTCAGATACAGGCCGATGGCATCACTGCTGATCTCACCTATGTAATGCGCGTGCTCGAAATCGGCTCCGTCATCATCCCAGTAATCTGTTTCTTCAGAAACAAGCTGTAATTCATCTGGCTCTGAATCGAAATCATCCTCAAAATCAGTTTCTATGTCATCCTCAAAGATGTCACCTTCTGCTACCATCTGGTCAGCAGGCAAATCAAAGCTAGGCTCGTAGTTTTTCATGGTTCGCCACCCTCACTACTGCTGCACTTTCCAATATTCGGTTGCCGCTTCAAATTAGTTTTTGTTGAGTAGTTCTTTCAACTTCGCAAAACGGGGGTCAATATCTGCCCCGCAATCACACGGCCCATCATTCCAATTTTGCCCGCAGTTGGGGCAAAGCCCTTTGCAATCCGGTTGACAAAGTGCCCCGTGCGAGTCCGCAATAATCGCTTCAGCCCGGATGAGTGGGGCCAGATCTAACATTGCATCTTCGCCGATGCTAAATTCCAGACCGTTTTGATTGGGATGAGCGTATAATTCCTCGATAAATAAATCAAGATGACGCTCAATCGGCTTCAGGCATCGGTAACATTCGTCGTCAATCCCCAGTTCGAGATCCCCCTGTACCAGAATGCCTTCTTTGGTTCGGCTTAGCCGTAGTGGTCCGCGAAGAAAAACAAGGTCAACATCCTCAGCAATACGCATCCGCGGAACGTCAAATTCCGTTTCATGACTGTGGCCGGGACCAGCCGCCAAGAGAAACCCAACGTTGAGTTTTAATACCCGGTCACCTACATAACCGTTTGCTGCCTGTTTCACGGAACATTACCCTGTAAAGGATATGAAAAATTACAGCAATCAAACTGTTTACACAGTAGCGAAGTTTTACGCGAGAGTCAATATAGGCGCATTCGTATTTGAGGGAAGACGGATCGCTTTTTTTCAGGTTTTTTATGGTATGTACATTAGTCTACCCTCAACCGACTTCAAAAAACTATCGTCATTCCCCGCTTTAAAGTACTTCTAATTCGCGTAGTTGAAGCCGCCTGTGTTACAATCTCACAAGGGAGCAGTTAACCTAACTAATCTACTTACACTACAGGCCGCTGGCGTTTTTATGATCGGAACTCGGCTCGGACCGTACGAGATCATCGAAGAAATCGGCAAAGGCGGAATGGCGACGGTTTTCCGCGCTTACCAGCCAAGTATCGGTCGCTTCGTTGCAGTCAAAGTAATCCACAGAGCAATTGCCTCAGATCAACGCGCATTGGAACGTTTCCAACGGGAAGCGCGCCTGATTGCGCGTCTTGAACATCCACATCTGCTGCCAGTTTACGATTACGACGGTTCTCATGAACCGCCGTATATTGTTATGCGCTATCTGGAGGGCGGCACACTTAAGGATGTGCTGGATCGGGGCAAGCTGCCACTGACCGACGTAAGCTACCTGATGCGTCAGGTTGCTTCAGCATTGGACTATGCACATCGGCAAGGTGTCATCCATCGCGATATTAAGCCTTCGAATATTATGGTCGATCAGGATGGAAATGCCTTCCTGATGGACTTTGGCATTGCCCGTCTGGCGGCATCTTCAAGTGAAGGCTTGACGCAGACCGGTTTTGCCGTCGGTACCCCCGGTTATATGGCGCCCGAACAGGGCATGGGTCTGGATAACATTGACCGCCGCGCTGATATTTATTCTCTCGGCGTTATGGTTTACCAGATGCTGACCGGTGAAATGCCATACAAGGCTGAAACGCCACTGGCAATCGTGATGAAGCACATCAACGATCCGGTTCCCAGCGCGCGCCTGCTTGATGACAACATCCCTGAAGGCCTCGACGTCGCTATTGCTAAAGCAATGGCGAAGAAACCGGAAGATCGTTTCGAATCTGCCACCGATTTCGCTGACGAAATTACCAGGGCAGTGGGTCGTGTCTCCACGCCAAACCTGCGTCCGGATACTCTGCGTGCTGCTGCATTAGCTGCCGTTGAAGACATCTACAAGCGTCGTGCTGAGAATCAACCCGAAATTGATCAGACGATGCTCAAATTTGAGGCCAGTCGTGGTTCGCTCACAAAGGTGAAGCCGGACACCGGTCAAACGCGTACTGAACCCGGTGCAGCCGCCCCGCCGCCGGTCACGCCTTCACAAACCAGCACGCGAATTCTGGATGAAGATCAGCCGACGATAATGACGCCGACTGATCAGCGTATTGTGAAGCCGGCAACTGGCACAATCCCCGGTCAAAGTGTTTCCCCACCTTATGGCAGCCCGGCAGTAGAATCGTCTCCGTCAGGCCGCTCAAAGCTCCCGTTATTCATCGGTGCTGGCGTGGCAGCCGTCGTACTCATCGGAATCATCGTCGCGCTGGTTGCCAGCGGCGGAGGTGGCCCCTCACCAGAAACATTGACAGCAACATTTGCGGTAGGTACACAAGTCGCGCTTAGTAATCAACAGGGAACGCAGCAGGCTGAAGCATCTGCCACTGCCGCCGCGGCATCCACAATTCAAGCCGCAACATCTAGCGCGCTAAACCTTGCCCTCACCAGCCAGGCGGCAACCGTAACCGCTGTGGGCGCTGCTCAGGCCACCGGGCAGGCATTTATTCAAGCTGAGAATACTTCGTTTGCGCTTACACAGGCATTCAACAGAGGTCAAACTGCCGTCGCTGGTGAAGCCACCAGCATGGCACAGACTCGTGAAGCAACAACTGGCGCGCAAAACACAATTGCGCCTACCGAACCTGTGCCAACCCAGGAAGCGCCAACGACTGCGCCGGAAGTACCTACTGAACGTCCCACACGGCAGGATTCTCCCACCGTTACCGACGAAAACCCGCTGGTTCTTGAGAATGAAACCGCTACTTCAGAACCTACCGAAACTCTCATTCCTACGGACACGCTTGAACCATCGGCGACCAATACCAATCCGCCTACAGCCACGCTGTTGCCAACAGTAACCGACACACCGCTGCCAACAGAGACGTTTACGCCAACCTTTACGCCTTCTGCGACCGATACACCGGTGCCAACCAACACACCGACCCCATCAACCCCGATAGCGGTAGCCGGTCGTCAGATCGTGCCGCGTCTGGGGCCAGGATTACAGTACCCGGCGGTTGGCACTATCGAAGCAGATCAGGAAGTCACCGTTATCGGCATCAGTGACGATTTTGGCTGGCTGCAAGTGATCCTGCCCAATGGCACGATTGCATGGATCGTGTTCAATACGCAGTTTCTGAATACCTTTGGCAATTATGGTGATGTACCCTTTGCCGATGCGCCAACGAATACCCCTGTGCCTACGGATACACCAACGAACACACCGCTACCAACGGACACGCCTACGCCAACCGAAACACCCACAGCAACGCCGGTATTCACGGACACCCCCACACCGACGGATGTTCCGCCGACCGCCATAGTTCCTACCGAAGCGCCTACCCTGGTGATCGAACCGACAGCTACACCGGTTCCAATCGGGGCATTCCCTTATCTGGAAGACTTTGAAGGCCCGGATCCGGCAGCAGAATGGGATTTTGATCCATCCGCCTGGCAGGTAATTGATGAAAGCAATGAGCATTTCCTCAGCGGTCAGGGATCGCTGCGCCAGCCCGCGGTCATCATGGGGCGCGGCTATCAGCCCTGGATCGACTCTGACGGCGCAATCATCAATTTCCGCATATTCCTTGATCCGCAGGCTGTTGGCGCTCGCATTGTCTTTAACTACGACCCGTCTAGCGGTGAATACCGGGTGCTGGAATTATTCCCCGGGCTTGTCAGCCTGAAGCGTAATTCGCCGACGCCGGATGTCTTCACGCGCGATACCGAGCGCATTCTCAGAACGACCAGTGCGCCCATGAGCGCGAACCAATGGCACGAAATTAGCATCTGGCAGCAGGGCAATCATATCAATGTTTACCTGAATGACGTGCTGTTGATCTCACTGGATGACACCATCACTCCGGCGCTCGACAACGGTCAGATTATGCTGCAAGTGACCAGCCAGACCCGCCCGATCCGCTTCGATGATTTCCTGATTCAAGAGCCGTCCTCAACTGCTTCTAACTTCGATGCTGGCGTGGTGCCTTCAAACTGGCGCGTCAATTCCGACCCATCATTAGTCACCGTGCAAACCGACGGCATTACCACCTATCTGGCATTCCAGCCCGGTGGTTCGGTCACACTCTTGAGCGACGAGCCGCTGAGCGATTTCAGCATGCTCTGCAATATTTGGAGTGATAATGGTGGTTATCAGATCAATCTGCGTGACGGTGATCAGGGTGCAATCAGCCTGACCACCAGCGGCGGAAATCTGGATATTTCACGTCGAGATCCCAGCGGTGTCACAACGCCGATTGACACGGTTGCCAATTTCTATAATCGTGGACGATGGGAACTGTTGTATATCGAATTTATCGGCAGCCAGCTTTCAATTGATCGCGATGGAGTGAACCGTTACGAAGGCGCACTCACCGATCCGCCCGCTGAAGGTTATGTTAGTTTCACCGCGCCAACTTCAAGTGATATTTTCCGCATTGATTACTGCGTGACTGCTCCCGCTGCCCAGAGCAGTAATGAACTGGCACGCCCGATCTTTGCCCTGCGCGATCTCGCGATTAGCCGTCCCTGGCGCTTCCTGCGCAGCGATTTCGATGAAAACTTCGATGAGCCGCTGCGTACTGACGATTACTGGGTTGACGGATTGAATGCTGCGGGAACATTCACTACCGACCCCACTGCCGCTGATCATCGTCAATTCTTGCGGATGCAGCATGCGGGGCGGCCTACATGGCGTATGCTGCGCGATGTAATCGGGATTGAAGTCATCGAAAGCGGTAGCAGCCTACAGCGCTCAACGGACGTTTATAGCACGGCGATGATGCGCTTCCCAACCGGCGGAATGGGTGGCACTGCTTACATGGGTGTACGCACACAGCCAACCATTACCGGCGCCGATCTGGAAGGATATTTCCTCGCCTTGCAGCGCGCTGCTGACGGCAGTACTAATGTCATTATCCGCGATGTAACTTCAACTTCGCAAAGTGTGCTGTATGAAGGGTTAGCCCCACTTCCAGCAGATGGTTCTGGCATGCCGGATTGGATACCGGTGGAAATTCTGGCTCTAGATAATCAAATTGCCTTCTTCGTGAACGGGCAGTTCGTCTATGCAATCAACGATGCTTCCCGCTTAGGAGGTTCGGTTGCGCTGGGTGTAGATCAGGGAACAACGGCTGATTTTGATACCCTCATCGTCCGTGACACTTCGCCGCACGACGAAAGCTAGCTGAATACAGTCTTCACAGGGCGTATACCTTCGTACGCCCCGTGAAGTCATAAACCTGGTTCAAAACCTTTCCACATAAATTCCATGTGAAAAAGGATCGCGTTCGCATGAAGTAAATGGTCTAATTGAGGTACAGTCATTTGCTTCCTTCAAGCGCTACAACAGGAAAATACCATGTCAAAACAGGTTGTCTTTACTGAAAAATCAGCACCACCTATCGGCCCGTATTCGCAAGCGATCATTGCCAACGGGTTCATCTATGTCGCAGGCCAAACCGCCTTCTTACCCGAAAAAGGGGATTTCTCAGATAGCACCGTCGAAGGCCAAACCCACCAGATTTTCAAGAACCTTCAAGCCATTCTTGAAGCGGCAGGCGCCGGACTTGAAAATGTGGTCAAAACAACCGTATTCCTCAAAGACATGAATGATTTCGCAGCTATGAACGGTGTCTACGGTCAGTATTTCCCATCCCAACCACCCGCCCGCTCAACCGTCGAAGCTGCGCGCCTGCCCAAAGATGCGCTGGTCGAAATCGAACTGATCGCTGCTCTTTAGAAGCCGCTAGAATATTCAAAAAGGCGCCAGCGCGGTTGCTCGCATCCCCCTTGTAACCACCCTCTCTCCGCCTGCGTGGGAGAGGGTCGGGTGATTGTCCAAATGCATTTTCAAACGGCTTCTCATCAACATAGCAACCCGTTTTTGTGATCTCTTACGACACAACTGCTATCAACCTGAAATCGTCGCAGATGTTTGAACATTGTTATGACCAAATGTTCTAAAGTTACTTGACAATAATAGAACATACATTCTATTATTGAAACGTTGCATCAAACTTTGCCTCTGTGGGAGCTACTTATGATCATGCCCATACTTAATGTAAAGGATGTTCGCAGCAGTGTAGATTTCTACGTCGGCAAACTCGGCTTTGAAAAAGATGTGATGTTCGATGGGCCAGAGGGGCATCCTGTGTTTGCTATTGTGCGTATGGGTCAGGCGGTGTTTGGGCTTAGTACTGCCGAAAATGAAGGCATCGGCGCGCATGTTCAATTCATGGTTTACGTACCTGATGAAGCGAACATTGACCTTCTCTACTCTAAGGTGCAGCAGCGGGGCGTTGCAATCAATCAGGAAATTAAAGATGGTTACTGGGGCGATCGTACTTTCTCGGTGCTTGACCCTGATGGCTACCTAATCTCGATGGCAAAAACTGTACAGCAAGTTCCCAATCAGGATATTGCCGACTACATGAAGAGAATGGATGTCTAATCATGGAGAGCTTCCACACGCTTCGCAGGCAAGCACAATGCGTGCTCAGGCAGGCTCAGTCTGCCCAAACCAGAGCCGATTTTGACCGTCATTACGCTGAATACAAACGACTGATCTATCGAATCGAGCGATTGTTCAAATACGCGGCTTGAAACAGCTTTTGCTTATGCTCAAGAGCCGCGCCAATCGCGGCTTTTTATTTGCTACAATCCCGGCAGCGTTCGCGCAATGAGGAATTTGCATGCAAAAGTGGGAATATTACACCCTGTTTCTTAGGGCAGATGCTCGCCGCGAAGAGGATTTCTTAAACGGCATCGCTTCATGGAAGGAAGGGATGCCCCTGTACACCCCCGAATCGCTTATCCCCGGGCTGAACACATTGGGTGACGCGGGTTGGGAACTGGTACATATGCAACCAGTCTTTGTTGGTAAAAAAGGTGATGTGCTGATGGAAGATTCTGCCAGTAGTACACGATGGACATCGCAGTATTTTTGTGTGTTCAAACGTCCTACTGAAAATGCCTGATTTTCTCATTCCCCCGCTTGCTGTAAGCGTTGCCGAACAGGTTGCGCAAATTGCAGGCGTGCGTGCAGTTGTGCTCGGCGGTTCGTGGGCGCGCGGTGCTGCTGATGCTCGTTCCGATATTGATCTCGGCATTTACTATTCAGCTAGCCCATATCTGAATATTGATGGTTTGAGAGCCTTAGCTGCCCGGATTGACGACGCGCATTCGGGAGAGGTCGTCACTAATCCGGGTGATTGGGGGTCTTGGATCAACGGTGGCGCGTGGCTGACGATTCAAGGGCAGCGGCTGGACTGGCTTTATCGCGATCTCGGTCGCGTGGCTGATTTCATCAACCGCTGTATACAGGGCAATCCTGAAGTTTTCTATCAAAGCGGTCACCCGCACAGTTTCCATACGCACATCTATCTGGCAGAAATCGCGCTGTGTATTCCTTTATTCGATCCTTTTGGCGATATCGCTGCGCTGAAGTCGCGTGTTCATCCCTATCCGCCGGCCCTACGCGCCGCTTTGATCAGAAGCAACCTCTGGGAAGCGCAGTTCGCGCTGGAAACCAGTATAAAATCGGCAAAGCGCGAGGATTATTTTCATCTCAGCGGCAGCCTTTTTCGCTCAGCGGCATGTATAATCCAATGTATATTTGCGCTAAACGAACGCTATTTCCTGAATGAAAAAGGCGCATCGCAAGCGGTAAATCTGATGCCCCTGCGTCCGGAAAATTTCGTGGTGAGGCTGAATCAAGCCTTGTGTTTGCAGAATCCGCAGGAAAGCCATCAAATTATGCAAATATTGGTGGCAGAAACACATGATTTATGTCTTGAAAAGGGGTTCAAAAGCGCATGGCGCTTCATATCCGGCCCGTAGCGCTGGAGGATCTAGAATGGGCAGTTCCCCTATGGCGTGAGGAGATGGGGCTTGAAGTCATTGTTGTACACGGCGAAAAATATGACCTGACCGAATTTCCCGGATTGATCGCGGAAATAGATGGTAAGCCTGCCGGAATAGCCACGTATCGCGTCGCTTCAGAAGGTGATTTCGAATTGCTCTCGATACACTGTCCTATT
>CAZBPB010000030.1:8275-14943 GCA_964493565.1 uncultured Pleurocapsa sp.
ATCGCGGCGCGGGCACAGCCCTGATAGAAGCTGTCACGCGTGAAGCACAGGCAAATGGGGCGCGGCGGCTGTGGCTGATTACCACCAATGACAACACGTCTGCTCTACGCTGGTATCAACGGCGAGGCTTCAGGTTGTGTGCGCTGCACCGTAATGCCGTTGAACAAGCGCGCAAGTTAAAGCCTGAAATCCCGTTACTAGGCAGCGACGATATACCGATTACCGATGAAATTGAATTGGAGATGAGATTTTGAGCGACATCATTTTACATATTATCCCCCGCGAGCAGTGGGCTAACTTGCAAGGACAGCCTGAATATGAAGGTGATACCCTGAAATCCGAAGGCTTCATCCATTTCTCAACGCCCCTGCAGGTGGTCATCGTCGCCAATGCCCGTTTCAAGGGACATACTGGCCTTCAACTGCTGGTGGTTGATCCTTCAAAGCTGAATGCTGAACTGAAATACGAGCCGCCATACGAAACCAACCCCGATGGGGCAATTGCCGCGCAAACCCGTGATCAGCTGTTTCCCCATCTATTCGGCCCCTTAAATCTGGATGCGGTAATTCGCGCAGTAGACTTTGAACCCGGCGAAGATGGCTTTTTCAGCCTGCCCGATTTAGGGGATTAAGCGAAACTGTCCGGGAAGATTTCGCAATTCGACCTGAGAACAGTCGCGCAAAATGAAGCTAGGGGCGAGCCGCTGGCTCGCCCGGTTACCAGCAAATTATTCTATTCCTACTGCCACTGCCGGATTGGTCAGCCAGTAAGCGTCTGTTAGGCCGGGAATTTGTGTAACCGCAAAGCTAAACTCGCGTTCTGGCAGATCAGGCAGCGCATAATACGTCGTGAACGAATAGCGACCTGCGGGCTGTCGAAACACGCTGATACCAGTTTCCAACTGTGTTGCCCAACCCAACCCACTTTCCTCGGCCCCTCCCAGAAATTCCCATATACGGCCAAAACCACGCGCGGGGGTTAATAGTCCTTCTGGCGCAGCAGCTTCGGGATCGGGCATTCCTTCCTGAAATGTATCGGTATAAAAGCGGGCGGAGCCGTCATCGGTAAGCACCAGAATTTGTCCCACATCTGCCATCCACAGCATCACACCATGCTCGAACGGCTGAAATGCACCAGACACGATGTGGGCGGGGACCTCCGGGCACATAGCTCCAGCAACCGGAAACAAGCTTTCTTGAGAGCAGCGCACCGTGAAATAAAGCGTCTGCAAATCAACGCCTAGCCCGTCGGCATCATAGGCGGTAACTTCCAGCGCGTAGTCACCCGGCTTCCAGAAATGATCAAGCTCAACCGATCCAGTATTGCCAAATAGTATTGGCTGACCGTCTACAAATGGCATGATGCATTCTGGCGTCACGGCCTGTCCGTCCACTGTCGGGCACAAAGTTAACGTTACGTTATCTGCGGCAGCTTCCCAACTAATCGTCAAACCTTCCAGATTTTGCACGTCTTCGCCAGCGCTGCTGTTCAAAACAAGCGGCGAGGTATCCGGTAAATTCACTTCACCCGCTTCTGAAGAAATACCGCCACCGGCAGCGAATGCATCATCCGGAAGCCATAGGGCGGCAACTACCCCATAATTCGCAGTATCGTCTATACAATTGAGCGCAGCGATCTGTGTGGGCGAGAATGCATCCGAACTGATCAGCAGATCTGCCAGCAAGCTATGAGGGCTGGGAAATACTGGCGCAAATCCTGGCGCGGTTGGCGCAGCACAAACCGCCAAACGGCTGTCATCGCCTGAAAGAATCACTGCTTCGGGTGTCCTTTCAGGTTGGTTGGGAACGACAACAGCCGGCGTTACAGGGGCAGGTGTCACAACTGGTATTGCCGGTGTAACCGGCGCCGGGGTTTCTTGTTGTGCTATAACAGCTCCTGTCAAAAAAAGACCGGCAATAACGCTCGTCAATGCTGCCAGAACTTGCATACGCTGTGTCCTTATCCTCATTCGACCAGTAACGCCCAATCTTCCATCGCCGTCTGTAGTTCAGCATCAAGCTGCTGGTAGGTTTCACCCAATACCTGCACGCGCTGAAGATCGCCCTCTACCGACGACGTTTCCAATTCAGCGCTCACACGCGCAAGCTCAGCTTCAAGGCTGTGAATTTGCGCTTCAGTTTCCGCAATTCGCCCCTCCAACTGGTAGGGATTTAAGCCGTGTTTTTTGACTTTATGGGAACTATTATTACCGGGTCTAGCACGCACAGCCTCGCGCAGCAGCCCTTGTTGCGCCCGTTCAGCATTACGTGCCGCCATATATTCAGCATAACTGCCTTTGAATACTTCAAGCTCGCCATCACGCAGCATCCAGAGCTGCGTTGCCAGTGCATCAATCAGATAGCGATCATGGCTAACCAGCAGAATTGTGCCGTCAAATGCCGCCAGTACATTTTGCAATGCCTCCTGGCTGGCAATATCAAGGTGGTTAGTTGGCTCATCCAGTATCAGGAAATTCGCGCCACTTAAAGCCAACCGGGCCAGCGCCACCCGTCCGCGTTCCCCGCCAGAAAGTGTGCTGATAGTGCGAAATACATCATCGCCTTCAAAGAAGAACTGACCGAGATAGCTTCGCGCTTCTCCCAACCCCATCGGTTTCGCAGCGATGATTTCGTCCAGTATAGTGTTCGCCGGGTTTAGCGATTCATGCGCCTGCGCGAAATAGCCAATCTTCACCGCCGCGCCGGGGCGTACTTCACCTGCCAGCGGTGGTATCTCACCCACAATCGTCTTGATGAACGTGCTCTTACCCGCTCCGTTTGGCCCGATCAGCGCTGCGACTTCACCGCGCGCCAGCACCAGATCCGGGGCTGTAAACAGGGGTCTGTCTGCATAGCCAATTGCGGCGTCAAATGTGCGCAGCACCAGATCGCCGCTGCGGATACCTGTATTCAGACGTAGATTCAATTCTTTGCGTGTACGCGGGCGTCCGATCAACTCGTCACGTTTCAGGCGCTCTAGCCGGCGCAATCTGCCCTTGGCCTGTCGGGTATTTTGCCCGGCAATATTCCGCCGGATATATTCTTCCTGCTTTGCGATAAATTCCTGCTGCGCCTCATATTCTTTTAGAAGCCGCGCATGTCGCTCTTCGCGCTGTCTCGCGTAATCGCTGTAATTGCCACGATATGTTTCCAACGAACCGAAATCGAGTTCCCAGACTGTCGTCCCCACCGCATCCAGAAAGTAGCGGTCATGGTTAACGACGATCACCGCGCCGGGGAAGTCTTTCAAATAGCCTTCCAGCCATTCAACAGCCTCAATATCCAGATGATTGGTTGGCTCGTCCAGCGCCAGCACATCTGGCGCTTCCAACAGCAGGCGACCTAATAGCGCGCGCGTCTTCTGCCCGCCGGAAAGCAGATTCAGAGGGCGATTGAAATCCTCAGGCGAAAATCCTACGCCTTGCAGCACAGTCTTAATCCGCTGCTCGTAGGTATAACCGCCTGCAGCTTCAAACGCATCCTGCAGTTCACCATACGCTCTCAGCACAAACGGATCGCTCAGGTCTTCAGACATCTGGTGAAGCCGTGCTTCCATCTCGCGAAGTTCAGCAAATGCAGACAGTGCTTCTTCATAGATCGTATGGCTTCCGGCAAGCTCCGGACGTTGTGGCAAATATCCTCGCCGCAGGCCGCGAGCATACGTCACCGCACCTTCGCTGGGAAAATCCAACTTTGCAAGGATATTTAACAGCGTGGTCTTACCCGCGCCATTTGGCCCCACCAGCGCAATCCGCGCACCATGGGGTACCGTGACCGAGACGCCACTAAAAATATCATCCGGCCCAAATTCTTTCGCTAGCTGTGTGCCTACAATCAGGGACATGGGTTCAACTTCTTAAAACCATTATGCGTAACGTGTTCTGAGTAAAAACCGAGGTGTCATGAGTTTCTAGATAAAGCAGATCAAGCGAAACCTATACCCGAAATAACTACTTCGCCTACCTGCGCAGAACTCTTTATTTAGAACTTTCGCCCCGCGCATTATATCATGCAGCATCTGCGCTATAATCAGTCATATGAACGATTATTCTCTCAAACAACCCAAAACGCCCGCCGATCATGTCGGCGTACTAATTGCTTCGGTCATGCTAATCGTCATCGGCTGGGGTGGCCTTTACTATCTGGTTACGACGCAGCCGCCGCGCGTCGGGCCTCGATGGATCTTTTTCGTACTGTTGTTCGTCGCCGTCGCTGGCACCGCGATGCCGCTGATTCGTTATCTCAATGTGCGCTTTACGCCGCTTTCCCAACCGCTTCCACCGGGGGGAGTGATCGTGCGTCAGAGTGCGTGGGTAGGCTTATTTTTTGTCACGTGTGCATGGCTGCAACTGCCTCGCTCGCTCACAATCCCGGTCGCCTTCTTTTTGGGGCTGGCGCTGGTGGTCATCGAAATCTTCCTGCGTTCAAGAGAACTTTCACGTAATTAACTGCGCTGCCTAAGCACTGCCTGAAAAACGCAGTTTCCAGCCATTCGGATCGCGAATTGCAAATTCACGCGAACCGTACCAAGTTTGCTGAAGTGAATCCTCGATTAGCACCCCGCGCCCGCGAAACTCTTCAAAAAGAGCATCTACTCCCGCACCTATTCTGAAATAAAGCGTCCCTATTACAGGCACGTCAGACTGCGTGATGTGAATATACGCGCGCTCAGTTGTCCATTCTCCGCGTGACACAATCGCGAATGTCGCCGGAAATCCTTCCTGATAATCAACCTGAAAACCAAGCAAATCACGGTAAAAGCTAAGCGTGCCCATTACATCGGTCACCTCAAGTATTGGGGCAACGCTGTATATAGCGACTTCACGCGATACATTGGCTGCTGGATTCACGTTCGTCCACTCATCAGCCCGCAAGCCGAATACAAGTGTTTCATGAGGTAACGCAAAATGAGGAAAGTGCTGGTAAAACTGCCCGCGCTGGCGAAACCCTAGCTTACTTGCTAATTTTTGCGAAGCGATATTCTCGCGGTGAATCCAAAGCTCTACGCGGTTCAGACGCATTTCAGCAAAGCCGAATTGCAGTGCCGCGCTCACAGCCTCATGACCATAGCCCTGCCGCCAATATTCCGAGCCTAAGATATACCCTAGCCCCGGCACCACTGCGTCAATGTACTGAACCATGCCAATGGCGTGGCCATTCTCGCTGAGCATGACTGCCCACGCAGGCGCAGATTCGCTCTTGCCAGTGATCATTTGCAAGGTTTCGTCTACATTTTGATGGGGTAAATGGTGCCACCAGCGCATTGTTTGCAAGTCGCTGTAAACCATGAATAGATCGTTGGCGTGTTTGGAGGCGAGAGGTTCCAGTGTCAATCGAGGCGTATCCAGGCGTATCGCGGGAAGCATAGAGGCTAATCTCGCCGCATATTTTTCGCGTTATCTCCGCGAATACTCTGTTCCCACGGCTTCTTCGCGCCCCCGCTGTACCCCATTTCCCGCATGCGCTCCTGCTCCAAACGCTCTAGTTCAGCCGCCACCAGCGGATAATCCACCTCAGGAATAGCGCGATCTACGCCTTTAGCATCACGGTAAACATAGCCAGCGCCGCCGCACCAGTCGCAATCACCTGTCGCGCCGGTAATTTCATCTTTCGTCCAACCGTAGCCGTCACAGGACGGACAGCGAGCAATTAAGTTCATTGTTGCCTACACGCAATGATGAAAACAAGAAGTTTCATGCGTCATTCATTACTTTACCTAAACACCCGTACTTCCCTCAGGAATGTTCAACGGAACATATTGATTCTCGAACCACCAATCAGGGTATGGTGCCACCTGTTCCGGCGGAACATTGAAATAAGTATCCAGAATACGCCGGATGATCGGGGCTGCTGTTTCCGAGCCTTCGCGCCCATATTCAATCATTCCGGCTATCGCAATCTGCGGATCATCCGCTGGCGCATACGCTACAAACCAGCCATGCGGCTCCTGACGGCCTGTTTGCGCGGTGCCCGTTTTTGCGCACACCGTATAAGGCGCGACAACCCCTTCGGGATCAGTAAATACAAACCACGCTGTACCCAGTGGCTCGCCGGATGTGCGCCCCAAGACACTACTATCGGTTACCTGGCACATCCCATTTCGCACAACATCCAGCGTTTCTTCGCTCAAATTCATGTTGGAATGGATAGTTGGCTCAAACTCAAAATCGGGAGTTTCGCCTTCGCGACCAACAGATTCAACAATATACGGTTCGTATAAATCCCCGCCGTTCGCAACGCCAGCCACCATCCGCGCCATTTGTAAGATGGATACTTGGATGTCCCCCTGCCCGATGGCCTCAGAGATCGCAGCATCAGGCCCCTGCGGTACCGGAACAAATCCAGCAGCTTCAGGCAGAATACCGACATTTATTCCTGTCTGGCTTGCCAGCCCCATCCGCCGCGCGTAATCGGTCAGCGTTGATGGCCCGCGATCACGGAACAACAATGCGCCCACTGTGTAGAAGAACGGATTGCAGGATGCCGTTAAAGCATCTGACATCGTCACTTCGCCAGTATCGAAATTCGCTTCTTCAGGCTCAAAATTGCGCCAGTCATAGCGTTCCTCGCGGGTATCGCCATATTGCTGCCCCTGCCAGATGCGCGTGCAGTTGAATATCTCGTCAGGTTCCCACACGTCTTCTTCAGCCGCCGCCGCCGCGGTGATGC
>CAZBPB010000030.1:14953-16995 GCA_964493565.1 uncultured Pleurocapsa sp.
CCCGGCGCATAGCTGTTCTGAATCACCCGGTTCATAAATGGCTGTCTCGCATCATTACCCAGACTGATGATGTAATCACCGACGAAGAAATATGGCGTGTCGGGGTTAAAAATGCCGGGATCAAACGTAGGGTAGCTTGCCAGCGCCAGTACTTCGCCGGTGTTTAGATCAATCGCGACGACGCCTCCACCCGTTGAGTGCTCGCGTGATCCCCAGTTGCCTTCCGCATAATTGTAGGCATCGGCCATCGCCTGACCTGCTGCCATCTGAAGATCATAATCAATAGTGGTATATATATCCATCGGCGTCGCGCCTTCGCTGGAGGCGATCTCGCGTACCGTCATCCCACCCGGTTCAACAATTCGCAGAACGCGGCTGGCATCGCCCGCCAGTTGTTCTTCATACTGAGCTTCAATACCACCTAAGCCGACGAGTTCGCCAAAGTCATAACCGCGCTCAGCATAAGCATCCACCTGCTCGGAAGGAATACCACCGATATAGCCGGTGATATGTGCAGCCGCACCGTGTCCCGCGTAACCACGGGTTTCACGCGTCGTTGTTACTGCCGCGCAGTTCTCAGCCAATTCCTGGCTGTAATCTTCATATTTATCAGGGTCAAGATCGCCAACCGGGAATTGTGTTTCAAAGTTGTAATCGGCAAACATCTCAACAAGGTCGCCGCGCTGTGTCAATAAAGCATAAGACAGGGTTGTTAAGCAATCTTCTTCGTTAGGAATCACCCCACGCGTCACATAAACTGTGACAACTGTGCTGCCCTGCTCCACCAAAGGCTGCCCGTCACGGGCATAAATGTTGCCACGCGGTTCGCGGCGTGAAAACGAATCCAGTGTGGTACCCGGCGCATAATCATCGAAAATGTCCATTGTTGACCATGCCACACGCCAACCATTTGGCGTGTTCACCAATCGCATCACGCGATCTTCATCTTCAATAGCGCCAAATGTGTTCGAGCCAATCGTAGCGTCATAGCGCACAATCGCGGTCTGCCCCTGTTCCTCAGCGCGGGCATTGGAAACCGAAGCGCCATCGGTGCCAATCGCCGTGTCAGCAGTCTCGTAAAGCTGTTGAAAGACGGGCGCGGATGTAAGCTGCTGGCTCTGGGGGGCTAGAAGTGCGTACATGGCGGCATAATCTCGCCTTCCCCACGCCTCAATAAACGAAGCAGTAACGTCCGTTGGAGACTGTGCCGATTGAAGCAGCGATGGCGCGCCATCGCCAGATGATGATGCGCTGCTTATTTGCAGCGCGTCGCACGAACTCGCCACAAATGCGACTGCCACCACCAGCACAAAGCGCAGATACGAAAAGGATTTTGGTAAGCGCATCAAGTCCACGCACTTTTCACTCTTTGACCGCTTAACTATAAAAGTTTGCTCATCATAGAACGAGACTGAATCACCCCCCAAAGGTGGCGTTTAGCCTACGCGTTACCTTCCGAAACCGTTACAATGGGAGCATATCGAAATCAAAGAGGCAATTTATATTACATGCCAGAGATACTTAGCCAGCGTGCAGTGCGCCTGCGGGAGGGTGGCCATAAACTGACTCATGCCCGAATGACGGTGCTGGATGTACTGGAAAAAAGTGGCGGTCATCTCACTTCCACCGAGTTGTTGGAAAAAGTGAACATCATTGATCCAACGATTGGTCGTGCTAGCGTGTTCCGTGCTCTAGATCTGTTCACGCGGCTTTCGCTGGTGCGTCCGACGTACATTGACAGCAGCGTCACCCCGACTTACGTGCTGCTCCCGGATGGTCATCATCATCACGTGATCTGTACCAACTGCGGGCAGGTGATCGAATTTACCGATTGCAGTTTAACCACGCTCGCTGGAGAACTCGAAACGCGCCTTGGTATAAAAATTAACGGTCATCTACTTGAGTTTTACGGTCTGTGTAAAAACTGCGCGGCATTCGCCGTTGAAGTCCGGGGCAACTAGGCTGTATGCGCATCGCCATCAATGGCTGGTTCTGGGATCAGCCCTTTACCGGCAGCGGTCAATATTTGCGCCGATTGATCA
>CAZBPB010000031.1:0-5343 GCA_964493565.1 uncultured Pleurocapsa sp.
TTTCAATCAGTGCGCCCGCTAATGCGCGTTCTATATCCGGCGTTTGCGGGTCAGAAAATTTTGCATGTAGGGCTTTCCACGCATCCGTAATAATCGCCTCATTCGCCGCCATACGAAGCCCTTCGCTGGCCGCAGGCGTGAAATAAAGGCCAAAATGATTGACTTGAAACAACCTTGAAGTCCTATCGTTAAAGACGTAAAAATAGTATACCCTAAGGGAATAGGGAGTGTACTACCAACCATCTTCGCCTTTCGAGGGTATGGTGAGCGAAAACTCCAAACCAGTCCCCCCAACCCCGGACCCGAACGCAAAAATGCGCTCTCCGGTTCGTCCTGTCTACACGCCGCCAGCTCCTAAAGCGCCAGTAGAATCGCGAAAACCTGCCCAGCCACAATCATTTGCACAGCCTGAAGACCCAACTGCGGCAATGGCAACGCTGCGCCAGAAAATGCAGCTTCTGGTAGACGAGTATGCCGCCGGCAAAATCAATCGCGCCCAATTTCACGCTTTGTATAAGCGATACAGCGAACAACGAAAAGTGATTGAAAAATTGATTGAGCGTAACCCCGAAACGGATGCCTGGAAACAGGTGATTCGTTCACAAGGGCAAACGGGCTTTTTACGCTCCCGCTTTGAGGCGCAACCTGTTCTTTATGCCATTTTCGCGCGCAACCAGACGATTCCGGTACATGCTGGCGGGAAGCATCCCTTAAACCCTGATGTTACCCAGCCGCTCTTACAGGCATTATGGCGCGCGCCACAACTCCCCGCAGCAGGCTTAGGGCGTAAGGCGCTGGATAACGATGAATGGCTGGTGCTGGCTGTTGGAGAATATGCCGCCACAATGGTGATTTTCTCGCTGGAGCCTTCAAGCGCTCAAGCGCGGCTGGTGCGCGATCTACACCTCGACTTTGAGCGCGCAAACCGGCTTGCGCTGAACCGGGGCATGGTGGCTATTGACCGACTGGTGTTTCCGCAGCGGGCGCTGGTGGAGCGCGGCGAAGAAAACCGGCGTTAATTTCGCGCCATCTGAAAATTACTCTAGCTAACCAGCTTCATTCTGGATAGATTACTCACGCAAACCAGTCCCATCGTAGAAAACGCCAGCGCGCCTTTGTTGGTGATGGCCAGCGTGCCAATTGCCGCGCTGGTAGATTCCGTGACCGGCAGCAGCTGCGCGCGTTTAGCGTCCGCCAGCAAATCTACGACAAAACGCTGATGCGTGAGCAGCATATTTGAGGCGTTGTACACCCGAATCACCCCTGAGTCGAGATCGCTGGTGGTGATCAGCCGGCCATCAGGGCTGCATGCCACAGCACCAAAGGCATAGTACGTTGGAAACCGCCGCTTAATCCGCCCATCGGGTTCCAGAATCACAATTTGCTGGCCGTCTCCAACCATGATTGACGCCCCGCCGTCCGGGGTGGATAACTGCGGGAAAGAATTGCTGCCAATTGCCAGATCAGTATCGAAGATGCCAGTACGCACCCGCTGCCGGTATACATGCACCCGCCCCAGTCGATCTAGAAAAGCCAGTAAGCCCGCAGTGCGATCCATTGAAATCAGCACAATGTCAGCGTTCGGCTCAACGTCCAACGGGGCTTCGCTGCCGCCCACATTCAGGATAAAAGCATCATTCTGGCGAATCAGTTGAATGGCGCGGTCGGTACTGGTATAGAGCGTCAGGCGATTTCCCTGCACCACAGGAAGCATCATGCCGTTAGGGGCAACCAGCGTCTTCAGGTAATCACCCCACGCGGGCTGATCGCGCTGCGGCGGATCAGGCTCAGCAAGATCGTGGTGTTCAAGTTTTGTGCCATGTTGTAGATCGAAGTAGTGAACTTGATGGATGTTAGGCCACACGGCCAACAGGCTGCGCTGGCCAGAGAGAATATCCAATCGTCGGATTGGACGATTTGAAAGTTGAATACGCCATGCCATGCCGGTCTACACTCTCACTCATGGCGAACTCTCAACACGTATCTGTCCGCGCGGAGCAGCCAGCGCAAATTGCAATATATTCCCTGACGGGTCAAGCACGCGGCTTTCTAGCACATCGCCAACCAGATAATTGAACACAGTTGGATCATACACAGGGTCTATGCCGCTGCCACCCCGATTTAGCTGCAACCGCGCGGGCACTGTTTGCGGCAAAAATAGTGTAAGGCTGCCATTGCCCGCTGTCAGTGAACCGCCGGTTTCGTTTGCGCCGAGCAGCGTCGGCTGATAATCTGGCAGGGTTGCCGCCAAATTTCCCTGCGCAACACTGGCATTCAACCGTTCCAGATCGAGGCTATCAAGATTGAGGATGGTATCACCGTCCTGCCCGACCAGTTCAATATCCAGCGGCAATCCGGGAGGCAGCTCCAGCGTTAAAGTACCCCGCCCCACTCGATCTAGACGGGGAAAGCCAGCAGGCTGCGCCTCAACAATTGTAAGCGTCGCGCTGTTATCCGCGCCGAGGCTGAAATTAACGTCAATTTCGCTTTCAGAACTGCCGACAAATTCACCCGTGATGCCCGCAGAAGCATCTGCGGAAGGCGAAATTTCGACATCTGTAGTCAGCGATTCAAGCCGCACTCGCAGCAGATTCACATTCGGATCAAGCGCCTGCGCGATTTGCACAACATTGTCGTCACTTTGCTGCCCGGCGCGTTGATTAAATGCGGTGACTGCAACGCCCGCCACCAACACCAGAGTCAAAATAACCGAAAGCAGGCCACCAAGCGGGATACGCCCACGCAGCAGCAGCGAAAGCCCTGCAAGTATTAACAGGGCAGGCGCCGCCCGCAGCGCCAGATCCCATATGCCGGGTGGCACATAGCCCAACGCATAGGCAAGTACAAAGGCGGCAATTGCCAGAAAAATCGCCCCCCACAGGAAATTTGTGCGGCGAAGGCTTTTCATGCGTTTGCTCCGCCGATACGAATCTGCTTTATGAAATACACTAGCGCCAGCGCCACCAGCAGAATCGGCCAGAGCAGACTAACGCCAGCGGGGGCCGGCAGCAGGCCGCGCAGTTCAACAAGCCACAAGACAGCCCCTGCGGCGATGATCAGTATTACCAGAATGAGGGGAAAACCACGCTTGCGCGAAGCCAGCGACTCTTGTGGCACAATCCACCACAACAGCAGGTAGATAACCAGAAAAATGCCCTGACTGGCAAGCGCCAGCACTGCAAAAAGCACCCGCCAAAGCCATGCATTTAAGCGGGTAGAGCGTGCCAACCCGCCACATACCCCGGCGAATACGCGATTGGAGAAACTTCTCGTCATCATACTCTATGCTGGTCAGAGAGCAGCAAATGCCCCCAAGAATCACAACACTATACCCACTATTTGTACATGACCGCAAACAGCCTGAATAGTGCTTTAGTGCCGATGTTGGGTTGTCAGAAACTGGGATAGCGAAATCGGGGAGAATAAATGCTAAGGGCGAGCCTCTGGTTCGCCCTTAGCTGAAGCATGTTTAACCAGCGCGAACGATGCGAACCGTCATCAGCAAATCGCCCAACGCCAATTCATCGCCACTGCGCAGGCGAATTTGACGCCCCGGCTGCATCAACACACCATTGATACGCGTGCCGCATTCGCTGTTCAGATCCTCTGCGCGGATCATGTCACCATCGCTTATGAACGCCAGATGACGGCGCGAAACGCCCCCCACATCGCCGCCAAACGGAAACAGGTCGAGATCAAGTTCCCAATGCGCGCCGCTGCAGCCAACCAGTACGCGATCTTTCATTTTCAACGCAATGGTTTTCCCTTTAGGGCCGCTAATTTGCAGAATAAGCCGATTAGCTTCCATAGTTTGAACAGCGGGCGCGGGTATCACCGCGCGTGTGGTTTCAGATCGCTTGAGCATCATAACGTCCCGACCCTTTAGAAACTTAACGATTCGTCAATTAAAACTATTACGATATCTTCAATGTAAACGAAAAATCATTAATATTGAATTGAGATTACCCATGAACAGGTGAACGCTATACAATTCCATGCGCTGTACTTGTTCCTTGGCCTGAACATTTCTGGGGAATTCATGCGCCTTCGCCTATTAATTATCTGCTTGATGATGCTCCTTCCCTACAGCGCGCTGCATGCCAGCGAGTTTTTACAGGGAAGTGACTGCGAGATCAGCGAAGGCGAGGTAGTGACTGGCACGATTTATGCTGCATGTCGGACGCTGACTGTTGCTGGCGAAGTGCGCGGAGACATTCTGGGCGTGGCTGTAGACGCAGAGATTAGCGGAAATGTTCTGGGCAGCGTGATCATGGCAGCCGGGAAACTTCAGGTCAGTGGGGAAATCGCTGAAGATGTAATCTTCTTCGGCGGAATTCTACATATCACAGCTAATGCCACGTTGGAAAGTCCTCTTAGTACCGTATACAGCGCCGCACTAAGCACCCAGATTGATACCAGCGTTCCCGGCAACGTGGGCGCAATTGGCTATCAACTACTAATTTACGGGGCGATTGGCGGAAATGTTGACTTTTCCGGCACGGCGTTGAGGATTGCAGCCCCTGTTGGCGGAGATGTTACCGCCAGCGTTGGTGATCGTCAGTCAAATGGCATTGGCGAGTTACAAACGTTGATCCAACTGGTTGCTCCCGAAGTGAGTTTACAACAGCCCGGCTTAATCGTGATGCCAGAAGGATGGATCGGCGGAACGCTAACCTATCGTTCACCATCAGAAGCAGAAATTCTCGGTCAGGTCACCGAAGTAATCTATGAGCCTGTAATCCCTGACGATGCGGTGATTGCTAATCAGCAGGATTTCGGCAGTGCGGTAGGCGAATATCTCCGTCAGGTACTGCGAGAATTTCTCACATTCGCGATCATCGGTCTGGCGGTGGTCACGCTTGCGCCGCGCTCGGTAAATGGCCCGATCACCGCGATTCGCTACCGAACTCTGACCAGCGTCGGCTTGGGATTATTGATATTCATCCTCTCCTTTCCGCTGCTGCTAATTTCACTGCTGGCAAGTCTTCTGTTGATAGTGGTCGTTTCGTTGCTCGGGGTAGAACAAGTTACATTGATCACCACGATTGTGCTGGTGGCGATCAATTTTAGTGGCGCGGTGATGTTCTATTTTATCGCCCTGTTCTTTTCGCGGGTGCTGGTGGCAACCGCCATTGGACGGGCGGTCTTAAGCCGCCTGTACCATCCACGCGGCAGGCTGATTGATGCCTATGTTCACTTACTGACCGGCGCATTTTTGCTGGCGCTGGTGATTGCACTTCCTTATATCGGAACCGTCATCTCGGCAGCAGCGGCGTTTGTAGGTTTAGGCGCGCTGGTGCTCAACTGGCGACGCCCACGCAGGTTAACGACGGCAGGGGAAGA
>CAZBPB010000031.1:5353-13217 GCA_964493565.1 uncultured Pleurocapsa sp.
CGCCGGTTAACCACATGCCCCGCCGCGACACTCCGCAGCTTCCGCCTCCGCCACCAGAACCACCGGCTGGCCCCGGTACAGATTATCTTCCCGAAGGGTTCAACTGGTGGAAATAAGTACAGCCGGCTGGTCAAAATGACCTGCTCGCGTTCGGGTATTTGCCGTTGGGGTAAAAACTATGCGTCAGTCAACGGCGCGTATTCTTCGCGCAAGCATCTCTGAAATTAACGATAAAATCGCAAAACGCGATCTGCATAACCCCGAATGTATGGAATTTGACAGAAAATAAAAGAAGCGCATGGTCAATGCGCCTCAAAGTCTATTTATTCAACTTTTCGCTCACAGATCGTCAAGTTCACCACTACGCAGCGCGCCTTCAAACGCCCGCCCGACCATTAGCACATATTCAATCCATGAAGCCAGCGTATCTTCATCCACGTCGGCAAGGATATCATCCACCATATCTTCGGGGGCGCTGTGCAGCACTTCCGTTGCCAAACACGCCATCGCCTGAAGCACCGAATCACGTGATTGCGGTGGTGACTGCTGCAACATGCGGTGGTACCAGCTTTCAACGATTGGATGAACTTGCTCGCAAGACGACCCTTCCTGCAGCTCGCGATTGGCAAGATCGCGAAATTCGTCCAGCCATTCAGGCTCGTCGGGGTGCCTGTTTTCGTCCACGTCAACAGCCCCTTTCTTACTAACGGCAGAACCAAGTGTAATCCTGAAAACGACTAACTACAAGCAAACCGGCAATCTAGCGTGTATAAGCAGGCATAAAGAGGATACCTCGCCATATCGCACTGGATTATAATGCGCTCACACTTCATGGAAACCCGTATCCTATGACTTCAAAACAGCGGCTTCTCGTTTTTGTTGGCATCGGCATCAGCGCCGTCTTTCTGTATTTATCGGTGCGGGGTCTGAATTTTCAAGCCGTACTGGATGCCATTCGCAGCGCAAACCTTCCGCTGCTAATTTTTTCGGCAGCGTTCTACATGGTCGCCATTGTGGTGATTGCGTGGCGATGGCAGTTTTTGCTGCGTTCGATCAAGCGCGCTGCCCTGTGGCCATTGTTCAAGCTGACCTGCATCGGCTATATGGGCAATAATATTTACCCGCTGCGAGCCGGTGAGATTTTGCGTATCGTACTTTTACAGCGAGATCAGGGTGTGCCAATTGCTGCGGGAACTGTGGTGACGCTAACCGAGCGCATTTTTGATGGCGTGGTGATGGTCACTTTTGTGGTAATTTCGCTGAACATGCTTCAACTTCCCAACCCAACTTTGCAATCCATGGCAAATGCCGCCGCGCCGCTGTTCGCAATTGCGCTGGTAATCTTCTTCACGGCTGCTGCCAAACCGCTCTGGTTTCATAAACTGCTGGAAGTTGTGGCTTCAATACTGCCGGCAAAAATTAAGACCATAGTCATGAAACTTGGCGATGAAGTGCTGGCCGGTCTTGAGGCACTGCGTACACCCAGAGACCTGATTGGCGCAATCCTCACGTCTTATGGCACATGGCTGCTGGCTGCTGTCGGCTACTGGATTGTGGCCTATGCCATGCAAATCACAGTAAGTTTTCCGCTGATGATTCTGACTGTTGGGGTGGTCAATCTAGCGGGACTGATTCCGGCATCGCCGGGACAGCTTGGCGTGTTTGAATTCTTTGTTACTACGGTGCTAACGGCTGCTGGCGTGGCAGATGATCAAGCGCTGGCCTATGCTTTCGTGCTGCACGTCATCGTCTGGCTTCCGGCAACGCTGGCAGGCTTCTATTTCCTCACTCGTATGGGATTGAGCTTAAAAGCGGTACGGACGGCGCAATCACTTGAAACTGAAAATGAAAACAAGGTGGTGGCAGGTTGAAAATCGGAATCATTGGAGCGGGCGTGGCTGGCATGTCTGCCGCGTGGGATTTTATAGATCAGGGTCATGAAGTCACTAATTTTGAAGCTGATGAGCGTGTAGGCGGCCTTGCCAGCGGTTTCAAAGACGACCATTGGGATTGGACGCTGGAAAAATTCTATCACCACTGGTTTCAAACCGATCATGACCTGTTGAAACTGATTGATGAGATGGGCGTGAGCGAAAAGGTGCTGTTCCCACGCCCGAAAACCAGTTACTGGATTGATGGCAAGATGTATCGCTCGGAAATTTCGCCTTCAGCGTTATTCCTGCCGCTGCCGTTTTTCTCAAAGATGCGCTTCGGGGCGGCGGGCGCGTTCATCAAGCTGACGCCCGATTGGAAGTCCATGGAAAAAGTGACCGCCAATGAGTGGCTGTTGAAGTACATGGGTGAAGATGGTTACGGTAAATTCTTCCGCCCGCTGCTGATCGGTAAATTTGGCGAAGAATATGACAGGGTGAACATGGCGTGGATGTGGGCGCGGGTAAAAGCGCGCAGCCTGCGTTTAGGCACGTTTGAGGGCGGCTTTCAGGCATTTATGGATACATTGGCGGAACAGCTTACCGCTAAAGGCGTGACTATTCGTCTGGAAACTCCGATACAGAGCATCGCCTCGCAGGATGGTAAACCTGCGCTGGTGGTGAATGGCGAAACGCTGGTGTTTGACCGCGTGCTGGCGACGACTTCGCCGGGGCTGCTGCTGAAATTAGCGCCAGAACTGCGCGATACTGATTTTGGCCGCAACATCGCTTCCCTGCACAGTATCGGCGCGATCTGTGTGGTGATTGCAATCAATCAGCAGTTGATGACCGACGGCACCTACTGGCTAAACCTACCGGCAAAGAGCGCCGATAAGAGCGCGAATCCCTTCCCATTTCTGGCGCTGGTGGAACATACCAACTGGATGGATAAGGCGCATTACGGCGGGGATCACATTCTGTACTGCGGGGATTATGCGCCAGTGGATCACGAGTATTTCAAGCTGAGCGACGATGAGATTGTGGAACGCTTCGTCAAAGTGCTGCCCACGATTAACCCCGCTTTCAATCAAGACTGGATACGCAAGACGTGGGTGTTCAGAGCGCCCTACGCGCAGCCTGTGCCCTATATCAATCACAGCCAGCACGTGCCGCCGCTGACCACGCCGATTCCCGGGGTGTACTGGGCAAGCATGAGCCATGTATACCCATGGGATCGCGGTACAAACTACGCTGTCGAAATCGGGCGGCGCGCTGCCGGATTGATGCTGACACAGAATTGAGCGTTCTATGCCTGACGAACGTCCCCTCTCAGGAAAGGCTGCCATAGTCACCGGCGCAAATCACGGCATTGGCGCGGCGATTGCGCTGGCGCTAGCGAGAGATGGGGCGAATATATTTGCCACTTACTGGCGACCAACGTTGAGCGACGCTGAAAACACCCTGAACGGGGGTCAGTATAAGCAGCAGCGCGACCAGACAACCAGCCACGTGCTCGCCAAATGCCGTGCGCTGCGAGTACGCGCCGCCGAAGCCGAGGCTAATCTTGCTGATCCAGCGGCTATTTCGCCGCTTTTTGAACAGGCGGAACAGGTGCTTGGCGAAATTTCAATTCTGGTACACAACGCCGCCGTGTGGGAAGCAGATACTTTTGTGCCGCCAGCTATCCGCGACGCGCAAACATGGCCGCCACCTTCAATGATGGGCGTGATCAATGCCAACGCAATTGATGCGCACTTTGCCGTGAATGCCCGCGCAACTGCGCTATTGATTGCCGAATTTGCAGCGCGACACATCCGGCGCAATGCAGATTGGGGTCGAGTTGTCACTTTAACAACTGGCGGGGCAGCGGGATTTGCCAGTGAGGTTTCCTATGGCGCCAGCAAAAACGCGCTGGAGTCTTATACCCGCGCGGCAGCCAAAGAACTTGGCCCGTACGGTATCACCGCCAACTGTGTATGCCCCGGCCCAACGCAAACCGGATGGATCACACCTGATTTTGAAGCCGATCTGATCGCCAGAACACCGCTGCGGCGAATCGGTCAGCCTGAAGACGTGGCAAATGTGGTGGCGCTGCTGGCAAGCCCGCGCGCGTACTGGATCACCGGTCAACTGCTGTATGCCGATGGCGGCTTTGCGTTATAGGAGGCGCAGGTGATGGGATTTGAAATAAAGGCGCTTACCCCCGAAAATCATCGCTATATCGAGCAGATCGCGGCATTTTGCCCTCATGCCTTTCGCAGCATCGCCCCTGACTTTATGGTGACAGCGGCGGAAGCGAAGGAAGAAATTGCCGGATCATTTGCTGATGACCGCCTCAGCCGGGTCGCCATTGATGCCGACAGCGATACCGCCGTTGGCTGGATCGGCGGCATCCTGACGTATGATCCTTATGTGTGGGAGTTACACCCACTGGCGGTTGATCCTGTCTATCAGGGGCGCGGTGTTGGGCGGGCGCTGATCGCTGATCTGGAAGCACAGGTGAAAGCGCGTGGTGGCCTGACGATTTATCTGGGCAGTGATGACGAAACGGGGCTGACCAGCTTGCACGGCATAGACCTATACCCTAACCCGCTGGAACATCTGGCGCGGATTCAAAATCTGAATCGCCATCCATACGAGTTTTATCAGAAGTGCGGCTTTGTATTTACGGGCATCGTGCCGGATGCCAACGGATTCGGCAAGCCCGATCTGCTGTTGTCTAAACGGGTTATGTAACTTTGCCATACCTTAATTAGGTTATGGCAATTACACTTCTGACAATTGAATTGCCATTGGACGCGCATGACGCGGAGGAATAATAGCTATGAAGATCATCGTGGTTGGAACCGGCTTTGTCGGGCTGACCCATGCCGCCGTATGCTCTGAATACGGGCACGAGGTTTACGCATACGACATTGATCAAAAGCGCATTGCGGCTTATAACACCGGCGAAAAGAGCAAGGTCGAACACTATGTGAACGAACCGGGTTTGGCCGAAATCATCGCTGAAACCAGAGGCCGCTATCTATTTTTCACGACTGAAATTACAGACATCATCGAAGGTACAGATGCTATCTTTTTGTGCCTGCCCACGCCTCCCGGTGCAAGCGGCGCAACAGACCTGAGCTACTATGATGCTGCGCTGGATACACTTGCCAGAGTGCTGGCAGCACGAAAAGATCAGCGCCGCGTGGTGATGATTAACAAAAGTACGGTGCCTGTTGGGACTGCGCGACGGCTGGAAAATATTCTGAAGCGGCACAATGTGCCGAATGTTGGCATCGCTTCTAACCCTGAATTTTTGCCGGAAGGCGACGCGGTTGAGAAATCTCGTCGCCCCGACCGCGTGGTTGTTGGCGCTGATACCGAAGCCGACTTCTCGATCATCCGCCGCATCTATTCTCAATTCGTGAATCATGTACGTATCCGTTACATCGAAACCACGCCTGAAACGGCGGAAGGTATTAAGTATCTGGCGAACACATTACTGCTGACCTATATCTCGTTCTGGAATGGTGTCGGCGCGCGGCTGGGTGAAACCTTCCCCAATGTGCGCATGGAAGACCTGAAGCGCGGCGTGACCAGCGATAACCGCATCAGCACATGGGGTTCGTATGTCTCGAATGGCGCGGGCGGTTCCTGCTTCGGCAAGGATATCCAATCACTGATCCACCAGTTCAAAGCCGACCTACTGGAATCGGTGTACGAGATCAATGAATACCAGAAAACCTATCTAATTGACCGCGCAATTCAAGAAGGCAATGCCAGTTTCAATCACAAAACGGTTGCCCTGCTGGGGCTGTCTTTCAAACAGCGCACCAACGATATGCGCGACTCATCGTCGCTCAAGGTTGTGGAATCTCTGCTGGCGCGCGGCGTTAAAGAAATTCGCGCATATGACCCGCTGGCGATTGAAGAAGCCAAACGCTACTTCAATCCACAAAACAATCACCTTTTCGAGAAGATCACCTATCACGACTCGGTGAAGGATGCGCTTCAAGGTTCAGACGTTCTGTTCATCTCAACAGACTGGGAAGAATTTCGAGGGCTTTCACGCACTATCGAGCAGACCTGCTCCACGCCCTACCTGATCATTGATGGTCGCCGCATGATCCCTGATTATAGTGAGCTGGTGAGCAGCGGTTACGATTACCTTGCTGTTGGCGGCGCATATCTGAAAGGCAACACAGCCACTCAACCATCCGTCAAGACCGTAAAAACCGAACCGGTTACAGCATAGGTTTTATACATATAAAAGACCCTCACCTGCTGCGCTATGCTTAGCTGCCCTCGTGTTACGAGAGAGGGCACGACCGCCAGGGCGTGGGTGAGGGTCTAAATTTATCTTCCCCAAACCCCATTTCCCCAACGTTAATCCAAATCCAATATCTTCAGGTTATGCTACTTTTTTGCGCGCCACACAACACACGAAAAGGAGTGATTTGTGGGCAGAGTAACTAAGCATGTCCTCAAGAATGGCATGACCGTATTGCTTAAAGAGGTACACAGCGCTCCGCTGGTAAGTTGGTGGGTGCTGTACCGCGTGGGCAGCCGCAACGAACGCACCGGAAACACCGGTATCTCGCACTGGGTTGAACACATGATGTTCAAGGGAACTGATCAATTCCCTGCTGGCGCATTAGACAAAGCCATTGACCGCGCAGGCGGATCATGGAACGCGCAGACCTTTTTTGACTACACCGCGTATTACGAAACCCTGCCATCCGATAAATTCGAACTCGGATTACAAATTGAAGCCGATCGCATGATCAACGCCAGATTCGACCCTGAAGAGGTTGAAAGTGAGCGCACAGTGATCATTTCAGAGCGTCAGGGCGCAGAAAATTCTCCTTCCTTCTGGTTGGGCGAAGAAATGCAGGCCGCAGCCTTCCGCGTGCATGGCTATCATCATGAAGTAATTGGCGACATGACCGATCTAGAAACAATGACCCGCGATAATCTGTTCGGGCATTATCAGCAGCATTACATGCCGAACAATGCGATTGCTGTTGCTGTAGGCGCTTTCGACAGTGAAGAACTGCTGAACAAAATTCGCGCGCTTTACGAAAATATCCCCTCCCGCAAGTTGCCAGAGATGTTTAGCCGCCCTGAACCGGCACAGAATGGCGAGCGACGCGTTCGAGTAGAACGTCCCGGTGGCAGTGCGTTCGTAGATATTGCCTACAAAGCGCCCGCCGCTTCTAATCCAGATTGGTTCAAACTTGCCATCCTGAGCAGCATCCTTTGCGGCCCATCAGGTTTGGGCGGCGGCGGCGTGGATAATAAGACCAGCCGCTTGTATAAGGCGCTGGTCGAAACGGAGATCGCGGCAGGCATCGGTGGTGGGCTTGTGCCCACGATTGACCCGTATCTCTATTCCATCACGGCCACAGTGCGCGATGGACGTACCTGCGAAGAAGTGGAAGCCGCTGTCCAACGCGAAATTGATCGAGCACTTTCCGGAGACATAACCGAATCAGAATTGGCGCGGGCAAAAAAGCAGGCGCGAGCATTGTTTGCCTACAGCACCGAACAGGTTTCACGGCAGGCATTCTGGCTGGCATTCTCCGAAAATTTTGGTGGCTTTGCGTGGTTTGAAAACTATGTCCAAAGCCTTGAAGCAGTGACGTTGAATGATGTAAATGAGGTTGCGCAAAAATACCTGACCCCAAAATCTCGCATCGTGGGCTATTTCGTACCTACTAACCAGAACGAAAGCGATTATCAGGAAGGGGGCGAAGACGAATAATGACCACCACAATCACCCATTCACTCCCCAATTCACAAAACGTTCATCGTTTCACCCTCGCCAACGGCATCGTCGTGCTGGTTTACGAAAACTTTGCTGCGCAATCCGTTGTCGTTCGCGGTTCATTCCGTGCCGGCGGTCTTTTCGAAACTCCGGAACAGAACGGTCTTGCTTCGATCACCGCTGAAGCCTTAATGCGTGGTACGGAAACCCGCGATTTCAACCAGATTGCAGCAGCTCTGGA
>CAZBPB010000031.1:13227-16641 GCA_964493565.1 uncultured Pleurocapsa sp.
AGCAGTTTTTTTGGCAAGTCACTGGCAGAAGATTTAGATATGGTACTGGGTGTGGTCGCAGATTCTATGCGCCGCCCAACTTTCCCTGAACATCAGATTGAACGCCTGCGCGGGGAAATACTCACAGGCTTACAAATGGCGATGCAGAACACGCGCTATCGCGCCAGCCGCGCCTTCTATGAAACGCTGTACCCTGAAAACCACCCGTATCACTACAGTGGTCGCGGTACGGTGCAAACAGTGAGCAATCTTACGCTCAAAAATGTGACCGAATACCACCGCAGCGTTTACGGCCCTGAGGGAATGATCATCTCTATTTCCGGCGCGGTCAAAGCGGCTGATGCGCTGGAAGTTGTGCGCCGCCATTTTGAAGATTGGCAAAATCCCGGACAGCCAGCCGTTCCAGAACTTCCGGAACTTCCAGCGATGGATGCCACCCGCCGCAGTTCGATAACCCTTGCCGGAAAAACGCAATCGGATGTCATACTCGGGGTAGTTGGCCCATCCCGTTTTGAATCAGATTATCTTGCAGCGATGTTGGCAAACAGCGTGCTCGGTCAATTCGGCATGATGGGACGCATTGGCGCCAGCGTGCGCGAACGTCTAGGATTAGCCTATTATGCTTACAGTCAGCTAGACGGTGGGCTTGGCCCGACGCCGTGGTCTGTGGCTGTAGGCGTAAATCCTGCCAATCTTGAGTTAGCAATTGAGCGTTCAATTGATGAACTGCGGCGGCTGGGCGACGAGAAGGTTTCAGCAGAAGACCTTGACGATAATCAGGCGTATGTGGTCGGACGGCTTCCATTGCAGCTTGAGAGTAACGAGGGCATTGCCGGAACAATTCTCAGCATGGAAATCTACAACTTGGGGTTGGATTATCTGATCGAATATCCCGGCAAAATTCAGTCCCTGACCGCTGAAGACCTGCGCGCGGCTGCCAGTAAGTATTTGACGACGGATAGCCTGGTGATTGGCATTGCCGGCCCATCCATGAATTGACGTAAAGGAGTAGTTATGAAGCGTATCCTCTTGCTTGCGCTGTTTTCGATGGTGCTCGTTCTGCCGGCGGCGGCGCAAGAAGCGCCCTCTGCGGAAGGCGTACAGTTCGTCCAGATCGCGGGAAATTTGACCCGTCCGATCTTTGTCACATATGTAGACGATGACAGCGGTCGCCTATTTGTTGTACAGCAAGGCGGACAGATCAAAATTCTTCAGGACGGCGATGTTCTGCAGACGCCGTTTCTGGATCTTAGCAGTATCGTTAGCCCTGATGCTAACCAATCCAACTATACAGAACGCGGACTGTTGGGTTTGGCCTTTGCGCCGGATTATGCTGAAAGTGGGCGTTTCTATGTGAATTACACCGACGTGAACGGAAACACTGTAGTCGCTCGCTACACCGTCAGCGCCGATGACCCGAATGCCGCAGACCCGAACAGCGCGCAGGTGATCCTGACCCAACAGCAACCTTATGGCAACCACAATGGCGGCGATCTGGCGTTTGGGCCAGACGGCTATCTCTATGTCGCCTTTGGTGACGGTGGCTCTCAGGGCGACCCGCAGGGTAACGCGCAAAATCCCGGAACGTGGCTGGGAAAAATTCTGAGAATTGATGTCTCTGGCGAGTCTGGCTATACCGTACCGTCGGATAATCCCTTTGTGAATGATGCATCTGTGCTGCCAGAAATATGGGCATCCGGCCTACGCAATCCATGGCGCTCTAGCTTTGATACAGAAACCGGCGATCTGTACATTGGCGATGTCGGCGGCAGCGCCTATGAAGAGATCAACTTTCAGCCGGCAGACAGCGCAGGCGGCTTAAATTACGGTTGGAACACTTACGAGGGCATGCACCCCACCGGTTTTAGAACTCCGCCGGATAATGTAACTCTGCCGATTGCTGAATATGATCATTCGCACGGCGTTACGGTCGTCGGTGGCTATGTATATCATGGCGAACTGCTGCCGCAGTTAGAAGGCCAGTATTTCTACGGTGACTGGGGCAGCGGCAGGCTATGGACAGCGTGGCGTGATGCCAGTGGCGCGTGGCAATCGGCCATTTTCATCCTTAACAGCGGCTATTCGATTAGTTCCTTCGGGTTGGATGAAAATGGCGAGTTACTGCTCGTTGATTACAATGGGGCAATCTACCGTTTCGAACCAGCAGCCTAACGAACAGAACCCCGCTCAAGCATAACGTCAATCTACAATTCAGGATCAGCGTTATGCTTGAGGCAAGCTGCAGTGTAACCGACGGTGCTGCGTTTGGCGCGTACTGCGAATTTGGTTATATTGAGCGATAGTAGATAGCTTCCTGTTGGGAAGGTCAGTTCATGCCCTTACAGTCCGACAATCCGCTGTTTATTGCCGGTGTCGTCGCGGCAACTGGAATCTTACTCATTATCTTGTGGCTGCTGACCGTGATCATACGCTTGATATTTGATCGCGATCCCGGCTTTCCCGCATGGCAGCCACCTTATCGCATCAACCCGATGCTGAACCCGGATACCAATGCCGGACGACGCCAGTTATGGCAGCAGCAGGCGCAAAGTGATGCCTTGCCGATGCCCTGTGAGCCAGCTTCCTACTTTGCCCGTAAAGTGCTGGTAGGCAGTGATGGCACCAAGCTGCGCGGCTGGCAGATCGTCGGTATTCGCCTTAGCCAGTACGATGCTTATGGTCGGTTGGCGCGCACCCAGTCCATTGCCCCAACGCGTGCCGTTAAGAAGCTCAATAAAGCGATCAAAAAAGGTGAGAAATGGCCGCCGACACAAATTCAAAGCAGCGCGCTTGCTTGCGCTAAACTGCTGATGAAGGATTTTGGCAAACGGCTGAATCGCACGCCATCCCTACCAATCTCTATGGACATCCGTCTGCGCGGCTACCGCGGTGAAATCCGGCTTTACTTTGAGCTTTATGAATGCGAAGGCGGCCAATGGCTGCTGCTGGATGCCTGGGAACCGGAAATGGCTATAGCCGGCAGCAGTTTACAGGAAAACTACACGTATGCGTTCACCGGGCAGCGGCAGGGGGAAAGCATCAAACAGTTTCGGGCGCGCCTGCAAGACGAATTTCGTCGCACGCTGGTATCCATGCTTACCCGCCCTCAAAGCATTGCCTCGCCAGACAGCGCCGTAAAGCCCTCCGTGCCGCCAGACATTCCACCGCCCTCGCCTGAAACTACGCCTATGCCTCCGGTACCCACCGTGATTGCCGATGATACAGCGCAAATAAAAGCCGTTAAGCCCGGTGAAATGGTTACAGAACCGCTTCTCGAAATTGATAATCAGCCACCTATCAGCGAATCGCTGACTGAACCTGTTGATGTTGATGGGGAGACAGTTCCCGGCACTCCCGATGACTTGCCGGAATAGAATAGGGTTGAAGGTGAACATGCGTAAAAAGCTGCTCGTT
>CAZBPB010000032.1:0-2182 GCA_964493565.1 uncultured Pleurocapsa sp.
TCAAGACGCAGGCGCGAAGATCACGCATCTTGCGCCGAACACCACCAGTCAGATCATTAGCAAGTCCATTAGCAAAGATGGCGGGCGTGCCAGCTATCGCGGCCTGTTGAAGATTGTTGAAGGCGCGGATAACGTGAAGAGCAATGTGGTTTGCGATGCGCTGCTGCTGGACGACCGCAGCCGTTCAGATACATATCCAACGATTGAGGTGGATGCCAAGAAGGTGACGATGGGGCATGAAGCTTCAGTTAGCCGCGTGGGCGAAGATCAGCTTTTTTATGCCATGACTCGTGGTATGAGTGAAGATGAAGCCAACGCGATGATCGTGAACGGTTTCATCGAGCCATTGGTCAAAGAGCTGCCGATGGAATACGCGCTTGAGCTGAACCGGCTGATCCAGATTCAGCTTGAAGGCTCAATCGGGTAAGTAAACAGGCAAGCTATGCCTTGCCGCTACGAATTGATTTGATCAGGGGTGCATAACCTCTGTTGGAAATCTGACGAAAACATACGAAGGAGATGACCTGTGGTTGCAGTCAGACAGCGCCGGACGGCTGCGTCCGAAGCGCCGCTGTATACCCGCGCCGACGTGGAAGCACTGAGCGCGGCACATGATGAACCCACATGGCTGCGTGAAAGCCGTCTGGTGGCATGGGATTTGTATCAACGTCTGCCGATGCCGGGGAAAAGTGATGAGGCATGGCGGCGCACTGATTACCGGCATATTCGCTGGGATGAGGCAGGGCGACAGATTGAGAATCCGAACGCTTCGATTGACGTTGTTCCCGGCGCGTACCTTGAACCGCTGATCGGCGATCAGCAGGGCGGTGTGCTGGTATTCGTGGATGGCAAACTGGCACAATATGAAGTGCATCCTTCGCTGACCAAGCAGGGGGTCATCTTCACCGATCTGCACACTGCTGCGCGTGATTATGAAGAGCTTGTTCGTCCGCGCCTGATGACGAAAGCGGTGCTGCCCGGTGAAGGCAAGTTCGCCGCGCTGCATGCCGCTCTGTGGACACACGGTGTTTTCTTGTACGTACCGGATAACGTAGTTGTAGAACTGCCTTTACATGTGGTGATGTACAACTCTGCTCCCGGCGCAACCCTTGGACATGCGCTGGTTGCGGTGGGCGACAATGCACAGGCAACGATACTGGTGGATTATCGCTCGGCAGAATTTGAAGATCAGTCGCTATTTGTGGGCGCGACAGAACTGCTGGTTGGTGACGGTGGCAACCTGCGCTATGTTGGTTTGCAGGATTGGAACCGTGAGACTTATGAATTTAGCCATCAGCGGGCGCGGGTGGGTCGTGACGGTAATCTGGACTGGATTCTGGGCAACATGGGCGGCGAGTTCATCAAGCAGTTCATTGAAGTGGAACTGGATGGTCAGGGCGCACACGGGCGAGTTTCCGGAATGTTCTTTGCTGACCATGAGCAGATGTTTGATCAGGATACCCAGCAAGAGCATAACGCTCCGCTGACGACCTCTGACCTGCTGTTTAAGGGCGCAGCAAAAGATGATGCGCGCACCGTATGGCAGGGGATGATCAAATCGCTGCCGAAGATGCAGAAAATTGACGGTTTCCAGGCATGCCGCAATCTGGTGTTAAGTGAAGATGCGCGTATGGATGCAATTCCCGGCCTTGAAATTGAGGCTGACGATGTGCGCTGTACACACGCTGCGACTTTTGGCACGCTGGAAGAACAGCCTGTGTTCTACTTGATGAGCCGTGGCGTTCCGCGACCAGAAGCTGAACTGGCAGTAATTAACGGGTTTTTTGAGGAACTGCTCGACCGTGTTCCGTTTGAACGGGTGCAAGCGCGGCTTCGTGACTCGCTGGAGGCGAAAATCGTCGGGCGTTAGTCTCCTCATGCTAACCCTCAGGCATTCAAGAAGAGGGGAAAGCCTACAGGCACACAAGGTAGGTTTTGGGGCGTGATTTACTGTGCCCGACGAAATGCGAAAGAATTGACGGGGCTTGCACATCTTGTGGCTAAGCCCCGTTTTGTTCATTGACAGAATCTATGTAGGAAGGCGAAGGCTGCTCCTACGAAGAAAAGTGAGTGTTTATGCAGAACGAGGTTGTTCAACTTCCTTATGATGTAAACGCAATTCGCGCGGACTTTCCGATACTTTCGGAAGCGCATCATGCCGATGTTCCGCTGGTGTATCTGG
>CAZBPB010000032.1:2192-7977 GCA_964493565.1 uncultured Pleurocapsa sp.
CCAGCCAGAAGCCGCTGACGGTTATTGAAGCGATAGATCGCTATTACCGGGAATACAATGCCAATGTTCATCGCGGCATTCACAAACTAAGCGAAGAGGCCAGCGAAGCCTATGAAGGCGCGCGGATTAAGCTAAAGAAGTTCATCAACGCCGCAAGCAAGCGGGAGGTGATTTTTACCAGAGGCACCACTGAAGGCATCAATCTGGTGGCGCAAACGTGGGGACGCGCGAACTTGAAGCCGGGCGATGTCATCCTTTCTACGCAGATGGAACATCATGCCAATATTGTGTCGTGGCAGATTGTGGCCGGGCAAACCGGCGCATTGGTGCGCTATGTGCCGATTCTGCCGGATGGAACGCTGAATCTTGAGGCCTATGCGACGATGCTGCGCGAACTGCCTGTAAAAATTGTGGCAGCCACGTATGTTTCGAATGTGCTGGGCACAATTAACCCTATCGCTGAGATGGTGCAGATGGCGCATGAAGCAGGGACACTAATGCTTGTGGACGCGGCGCAGGCATCTCCACATTTGGCGCTGGACGTGCGGGCGCTGGATGTTGACTTTCTCGCGTTCAGCGGGCACAAAATGTGTGGGCCGACAGGAAGCGGCGTTCTGTATGGTAAGCAGGCGCTGCTGAATGAGATGCCCCCCTGGATGGGCGGCGGCGACATGATTTCTAAAGTGACCTTTGAAGGCAGCACATGGAACGAACTACCGCTGAAATTTGAGGCTGGCACGCCGCTGATTGCCGAGCAGATCGGGCTTGGGTATGCGGTGGACTACTTGAACACCGTGGGAATGGATAAGATTCACGCGCATGAGCAGGCGATAATCAGTTACGCGCTGGACAGGTTGGCGGAGCTACCATTCATCACAGTATATGGCCCAACAGCCGACAGAAAAGGCGCAGTGGCGGCCTTCAGTATGCAGGGCGTGCATGCCCATGATGTGGCGCAGGTGTTAGATAGCCAGGGCATTGCGGTGCGGGCAGGACATCACTGCGCTCAGCCTTTGCATGGTTTGCTTGGTGTTTCGGCAACAGCGCGTGCTAGCTTCTATTTGTATAATACGCCGCAAGAAGTAGATGCCCTGATTGAGGGGCTGTATGCTGTAAAAAAGACGTTTTCGGTTTGAGGGAGATACAAGCGGGCAAGGTATGCCTTGCCCTTATAGGATTGATAGGCGGGGAAGTATCTATGTACGATTTTTACCGCGAGAACATTCTTGACCACGGAATGAATCCGCGTAATACAGGTATCCTCGATCCTGCGGATATGGACTTTGAGGCGAATAATCCGCTGTGTGGCGACAGGCTGCGGCTGACGCTGAGGTTGGATAATGATCGGCGGATCAAAGAACTGGCGTGGGACGGGGAAGGCTGCGCAATTAGTCAAGCATCAGCTTCGATGCTAGGCGAGATGATCATCGGCAAGAGCATGGAAGAAGTGCGGCAGATTGATAAGCAAGTGATTTTCGATTTGATCGGGATTCCGCTTTCGATGAACCGTGTGAAGTGTGCGCTGCTTTCCCTCAAGGTATTGACGGTGGCGCTCTATGGGCTTGGCGAGTGGGAAAAGCGTGAACAGGATGACGAATGAGCGATTTTGTCACGGTCGCAACGGTTGATGAAATACCGGTTGGCGAGCGTATTGTGGTGGAGTTTAAGCGGAATTGGGTAGTGATTTTTAATGTTGACGGCGTATTGTATGCAGTTGAAGATCAGTGTTCGCATGAGGAATACCCGCTTTCAGATGGCTATATCGTTGATTGTGAAATTGAATGTGCTAAACACGGCGCGCGTTTCGATTTACGCGATGGGCATGTTACTGCACCACCGGCTTTCAGCCCGATCAAGGTGTTCAGGGTGAGGATTGAAGACGGCAATGTGCAGCTTTCAAAGTAGATTATGACGCTGATCTTCGGACATCGCGGCGCGCGGGCTTACGCGCCGATGAACACCATGCCAGCTTTTGAACTGGCTCAGGCACAGGGCGCGGACGGAATAGAACTGGATGTGTGGCTTTCAAGCGACGGCATTCCAGTGATCTTGCATGATGAGCATGTAGACGCGACCACAAACGGGCAAGGCAGCATTCGAGAGATGACACTGGCGCAGATCAAGGCGCTGGATGCGGGAAGTTGGTTCGCGTCAGAATTTTCAGATACACCAATACCGACGCTGGAAGAAGTGTTCGAGCGGTTTGGTAGTTCGCTGCTGATCAATGTGGAAATTAAGGCGGCGGCTGACACTGATTTTGAACACAGCGATGGCGTGGAGCAGGCGGTGGCTGACCTGATCCTGCGGCATGGACTGACGCGCAGCACAATAGTTTCCTCGTTCAGCCTCGCCACCCTTAAACGCTTTTACGCGATTTTACCGCACGTTGAATCTGGTTTTCTGTACATGACCTATGACGCATTGAGCGATCCGTTCATCGAGAACTGCCGCTTTTTGCATCCTTACCATCAACTGGTGACGCCGGAATATGCCGCCGAACATTCACATTGGCCAATGAACGTGTGGACGGTGAACGAGCCAGAACGCGCGGCTGAGCTAAAGGCGATGGGCGTTCACAGTATTATTACAGATGCGCCGGATGTAATACGCGCAGCGCTGGCTTGAAGCGCAATGAGATCGGCATGGCGGCGGCTCGTTCGTTTTGGTTTCTGGCTGCTGTATAACCCCCTTGCATTTACGTATGATTTTGTAAGCTGGATTGTTTCAATGGGCGAATGGCGCGAATGGCAGCGCGCGGCTTTAGCCCATTTATCTAAAGATGGCTGGATACTTGATCTGGCACATGGCACTGGTAACTTACAGCTCGACCTTGTGGCATGCGGATTTCAGGCGGTAGGCTATGACCTGAGCCGTTCGATGGGGCGGATTGCGCGGCGCAAACTGATGCGAGCAAAACGACCAGTGCGATTGGTGCGCGGAATGGCGCAGCAGATGCCATTTGCTGACGCTACAATGAGCGGAATTATCTCCACGTTTCCAAGTGACTTCATTCTCGCTGAAGCAACGATCTTCGAGTGCTACCGCGTGCTGGCAGCAGACGGCGTGCTGGTGATTGTACCATCGGCAACGTTTACGGGCGGCGGGATTATGCGGCGGGCGCTGGAGTTTGCATATCGGGTGACGGGGCAGCAGACGGGGGGAGATTTAAGCGAGGCATTGATCAAGCACATGGAAACCTTTGCACGCCAGCGTTTTTCCCCGTATGGCTTCGAGGTTATGGTAACTTCAAAACCATTGAAGCGCAGCATCGTGTTTGTGATTGTGGCGAGGAAGGTATCAGAGGTTAAAAGTTGAGCGTTAAGGGTTGAATTTACGGCAAGAAGGCGGGGAAAAAGCACCCTAGCCAGAGGGGGTTTATCCTGCTATATTTACTTTAATATGGTGGCTATAGCTCAGTCGGTTAGAGCGTCTGATTGTGGATCAGAAGGTCGAGGGTTCAAGTCCGTCTAGCCACCCCATGTAGTAAAAGAGGACAGGACAACACCTGTCCTCTTTTTATTTATAGTAATTCGGGAGCAGAATACATGAAAAAACTGATAGTTGCGATATTGGTTTTGCTGGTTCATGGCGGTGTTTTCGGGCAGGATGCGGGCTTAATACGGCCTATTCCTGTGTATGGCAATATGCCGCAGATGGAGTTGTCGCCTGATGGACAAATTGCAGCGACATACGAGAATGGCGCATTTCATAACAATGAAATTCGTGAAGATATGCTGCCGATTAGGCTGTATGACGTAGAATCTGGCGAACTTCTCACTGAGATTAGCGGAACGACGGATTATGCAACCGATATTGCGTTTTCAGCGGATGGGATGCTGCTGGCATCGTACCACCCGACGGGCTACCTGAATATCTGGGATGCGGCAACTGGCGAACTGGTGCGTGAAATTCCGACGCTGATGCGCGCCGCCTACCTGCAATTCATGCCGGATAACCACAGTGTGGCGCTTTCGGGGGTAGACAGCACTTTTGCTGCGCTGGCGTTACTTGATAGCGAAAGCGGCGCGATTACGAACGTACTGATGCAGCGCTTTCCGAACATGATGGCTGTGGCGGATTACATGGATACGGTTCGTATCCCAAATAATCCGATCAGCGCGTTTGATATACTGCCTTCAGGGACTCAAGCGGTGATGGCTTTAGCGACGAACGATGTGGTGGTGTGGTCTCTGGAAGACGGACAGGAAAGGGTGCTGGTTGATTCTGAAAATGACCTGCCGCGCTTTGATATTCGCAAGATTCAATCTCTAAATTCCTCCGCGCATGCGGTTTACAGCGTTTACCGGGAAGATGTTTTAAGCAACATCGATCTTGTGACGGGAACGGTGGATGCCATACCTGCGGAAGGACTGGTGACATTTGCGGTTGCTCCGAATGACGACACGGTTGCGTGGCTAGCAAATGGCGACGATGGCGCGGTGATGCATGTGACGCGGCTTTCCGCGCCAGACACAAACGTTGAAATTCCCTTGATTTTGCCTGAGGCGCTGCGGGTTACGCCAGCGACGCTGAGCATGACGTTTACGCCAGATGGTCAACAGGTAGTCATTGGCGGACTGGTGAACACGGATGGGACGGAGAATCAGATACTTGTGGTGGATGTCGGGTGAGATATCCAGGGAAACATAAAGTCAATCTTCCCAGATATCGCGGGGCTGAAATGCTTTGTGCGGGCGGGCTGTTCTGGCAATAGTATGCAGGATTTCTAAAGCCAGCTTGCGGGTTTCTTCGGGCATTGAGTCAATTATTGTGGCGGCTTCCGCACCCTCTTCTGAAAATTCACGCTTTCGGTCTGGAAGCCTGATCGCTCCCTCCAACTTTTTCACGTTAACCTGTAATGACATCGCCAATGCTTCGCGAAAACCAGCATCATCAAGAGGCGGCACATTACGCCCACGTTCCCACAACTGCACATCCGCGCCAGTGGTGGGGTAGGAAAGTCGAGTTAGCCTTCGGGCAAGATCTTCAGGGCTTAAGTTTAGGGCTTCACGGCGGCTGCGTAGGGCTTCATTGAATGGTGACACGGTTAAAATCCCTGTTTGTTGAGCGACGTTTCTGGATGAGCGCCGCTCACTTCATCGCTTTTCGCCTGAATTTTCCGGTTGATCCAGTCTTCCTGATAGGTGAGTCTCTTCTTGAACCCTGATTCTTTTGAGATAACTTTGGGATCGGGCGGCATGTCTTTGAATGGGTTTTTAAGGTCATCTACGATACGTTTATGCTGTGCGATCATCGCAGGGCGCCAGAGTAACAAGTTAGGAAGGTGGCGCAGGTTACAAATGCCAATGATAGGATAAGTATGGCAATTAAGACCGCTGTTTCACTGGTAAATAACGCACGGTAATTGATGGCATCGTTGTTTATGATAAGCCCAAACCATGAGGGGCGAAATGCTAGCACGGAAAAGAGGGTGATGCCACTGAACATGATAGAGAGGGCGTAAATTAGAAATCGGCGTGTGTACATAGATACCGTTCTTACTTTAATGTGAGATTGCAGCGTGGCTAGATCATAACCCGTATTCGCTGAGCGATAAGTTTAGATCAGTGAGTTTAGGAATATTTAGATCCGCGATATTTACTGCGGGTAGCGGATACGGGCGATTTTGCGGCGTTCACGCGCGCGGAAGCCGTGACGGAATATAAGCGGCGCTTCAGGCTTTGGCTCAAGGGATGTTTCTGCGGACGCAGCGGGGATGATGGTTTCTTCGGCTGCGTTTGGCGCTGCTATGGTGCCAGTATCGTCCGGCCGGGGCACGCCGAAA
>CAZBPB010000032.1:7987-14650 GCA_964493565.1 uncultured Pleurocapsa sp.
GATGCTGCGATGTTCACCGGGAATGGGCAATACATTAGGTTGTTCGGATTGGGATGTAGTGTCAGACTCTGATTCTAAAGGCGGTAGTTCCTGCGTGCCTAATGGATCAACGCTGGTGATTTCAAGACGATCCTGAAGGCCCGGCTCCAACGCTTCAACGTTGGTCACTTGAAGGCGTTCCACAAGACCAGCTTCGATACTAGCCGCCGGCTCTTCCGGGAGGACTACTGCATCCAGCGCTTCAGTCATCACTGACGAAGGCAGCGGTTCTGCTGGCGGCGCGAAAATAGCATCATCAATAAAAGTTTCGGCGGTGCCTGCTACCGGTATATTCAGATCAAAATCAGGCGCTGCGGCTTCAGATTGCGAAGGAACGTCCGCCAGAAAGTCAGGTTCATCCAGTACAACGGGGATTTCAACGGCAACTTTCCCGGCTTTCAACGCTGCCGATTCGCCGGTTTCGGTGACGACAGGATGTGGACGCGTATCGCTTTCAAGGATAGGCGGCTCGTCAAAGTCGAAGGCTTCAAATGCCTGACCATCATCCTCGCCAATTGGCGGTTCAGCGATTGGCTGCATCGGGGTGTCAGGCGTAAGTTTCTTCTCGTCAAACTGCGTGTTGTGGCGGGGCTGGTAGGCAGAGCGACCGCCGACATCAGGGGAATCCTGCATCAGAGAGCGCGAGGAGGCTAACTGACCACTTTTATTGGCGGTTTTTACCTGACGATACAGGCTTTTTAGACTGGCTGCCATTAGGCTTTCAAGCTGGCGAGTTCCGCGACCGGACAGCAGCCCTTTCGGCTCGAAGGAGTACGTCCACTGCACAATCGTGCCTTCGGCTATTTCCTGAAGGCGGATACGCACGCGGGATTCGCGATAGGTGCAGCCATCTATGCAGGTATATTCGTAGCCAAGGCCGTTATACCACGAGAGAATTTCGTAGATGGCATCATGACCCTTATCGTCGGTCATACGCCAGCGCGTACCTACACCCTGTCGCTTAGAGGATAGGAACGAGATTGACCGGCAGTCCGTTTGCCACGAAGGGTTATTGCCTATATCGCTTAGAAATGCCCAAACCCCATCCTGCGGGGCGGGGATCAGGATGCGTTGATCTATGGTAGCCATAACATCATTATACCTATCTCCGGCAATCGGTTCAAAGCGGAAACCCTACTTAGTGCCTACTTCATGAATATAAGGGGACGGCTGACGGGCAAAAACGGGGAAGCGCCTCAAAAAAAGGGGATCGTTGGCGTAGGCTAATGATCAATATGCTGCCTTTAAGGCGTATGTGGTCGTACAGCAAGCCGCCTATGTATGTTACAATCGCACGCGGGAACAGGTTGCATATTAAGGAACAAAGCGGCTGTGTCTGCGCCGGCACTCATTTTTGCATTTGTGATTTCGACGCTGATCAGCGCGATTGTGCATCTGATCGTTGGCGGCGATGCTAAACGGCTGGCGTCACTGCTGATTGCTGGCTGGATTGGCTTTGCTATCGGACAGGTGATAGGCGTGATGTTTCAGATTAACATGCTGAACATTGGCGCGCTGCGCATTTTACCCGCCGTAACCTGCACGCTGGCAGCCCTTGTGATTGTGATATTGCTGACGGGACGGCGTGCCCGCAGACGAGCTTCGGGATAAGGAAGCGTTATGTCTAGCTCTCCATCAACCAGTAGTCCTACCACTGCTCCGACGCCTTCACCTGCGCCGGAGAAGAAACGATTTGATCTTAGGCGGGTGATCATAATTGCAACCAGCGCGTTGATCGGCGTGATCATTTTGTTGTTTACGATTACGCTGCTGCTGGCGGCGAACGATATTGAACAAACAGAACAGGTTATACGCCTGTTTCGCGATCTGATGATTATCTTTCTGGCGTTGGAAGGGATACTGGTGATTCTGGCGCTGGCGATTCTGATCATCCAGATTGCCCAACTGGTAAACATTATTCAAAACGAAGTGCAGCCGATTCTCGAAAATACGCAGGATGCGGTAGAAACGGCGAATGTTACCGTGCGCTTTGTGAGTAAGAATGTGGCTAGCCCGCTGATCGCCTTCAGCAGCTTTTTTGCAGGGTTAAGTTCACTGTTTGGTAGTCTGTTTGGCCTGCGCCGCGCGATTCGCTACAGTCGTGAAGATGAGGCGGTGAATGATGAGTAATAGGCCTTCGGGACTGGATTGGGGATTTCTGGTACGCGGGTTCATTCTCGGAGTTCTGATTGGCGGGGCAACCGCACTATTTACTGCACCGATTAGTGGGAAGCCACTACGCGAGAAGGTCAGGCAGCGATTAGCGTTTCTGGATCGTGACCTGCGCGAACGGGCGGAACGGTTAATGCCTCCCGACCCGGTAAGTCAGAGTTTGATGGAAGGACAGGCGGCAGCGCGCAAGCGGCTGGAAGATCAGGCAATGGCGCAGTAAGCGCTCACTCGCGCCGCGAGAAGTTTACCTATCAAAAGCTAGTGCGTTTATTGTTCCAACGCGAGCCAGGCGGCGGAGAGGGCGTTTGAGATATCTGTCGCAGTGGCAGCACGCTCACCAATTGCGCCGGCTACTTTTACCCCTGCAAGCCCGTGTAAATATCCTCCCACGAGCGCGGCATCAAACGGTTTTAACCCCTGTGCCAGCAATCCGGCAATCAGGCCAGCGAGCACGTCGCCGGTACCGGCAGTTGCTAACGACGATGTTTTGAACGGCAATACTGCTGTCTGACCCTCTGGCGAGGCGATTACAGTGTGCGCTCCCTTCAGAACGACGATGGCATTCCATTCGGCGGCTTTCTCGGCGGCAATTTCCCATCGGCGGGACTGAACTTCTGCGGTATTGACACCACACAGACGGCCCATTTCGGCGGGGTGTGGGGTGAGGATGGTTTCTGGCGGAAGCTGCGACCATCCATCTTTGATTTCGCTCAGCAGATTCAAGCCGTCAGCGTCAATGACGAGGTTTTGGAGTGAGGCGGACCCGGCAAGCAGTGCCTTCAAAAAATCACTTGCACCGCGTGAGAGTCCGGGGCCTACCAGAATGGAATCGAAATTGGGTAACTGCTTCAATACTTCGTCGGCGGCATGGGCTGAAAGTGCCCCATCATTCTCGCTCAAGCCTATCCATGTAGCTTCTAGCAGCGTGCCACGAATATCGGGCAATACCGATGCTGGTACGGCGACCGTAACCAACCCTACCCCTGAACGATAGGCGGCATGGGCTGAAAGGGCGGGGGCACCTGTGTATTGCGCGCTGCCGCCAACAACCAGCGCTGTTCCAAAGGTGCCTTTATGGCTATTGCTGGAACGTTCAGGGATGCGTGATTGAACATCTGCGGCGGTGACGATAAACGTGCTGGTCTGGCGAAGCGCGGCTGTGTTTGGCGGAACACCGATGCTTGAGATGGTGAGTTTGCCTACGGCTTCTGCGCCGGGAAATTTGAGCAAGCCGGGCTTGGCGGCAATAAAGGAGATGGTTTCGTGTGCATGGATGGCGCTTTGATCAATTTCACCTGTATCGCAATTTAGGCCGCTAGGGCAGTCAATAGCAAACACGAACGGCATGCGGGCTTTTGGTGGGTGCGTCTCTTCAGGAGTCTCCAGAAACGAGCGAAAATCTGCATTGGTACCTTCGTATTCGCGCAGCGCAGCCCGTACAGCACGGAGTAGTTTGGCTGGCTCGTCTTTGATTGGCAGGCGCAGACCGATGCCGAAAAGGCCATCAATTAGCATATCTGAACCGGCGACAAGATTGGTGAGTACGCGAAAGCGCTGATCTTGTTCAGCATTGGCAATGAACAACTTTGCAGCTAACACGTCTCGCATGATCGGGTCATCTTCGGAACGACTTTTGGTAAGGTAAAAACGTATCTGCGCGCTGGTTTCCTGTGCTAGCAGCCTGCCCGTGACCAATGCATCGCCGCCATTATTGCCGGGGCCGACGAGGATCGTGATTTTCGGGTCAGGAGATAACTTCGCCAGAATGCTTTTCGCGCGTTCGGCAGCAGCGCGTCCGGCATTTTGCATCATGGCTGCATAGGACACGCCGGCGCTATCGGCTGCGGTTTCAATTTCACGCATTTGCTCAACAGAAACGATCTTGATCATCATCATTGCTCAGGTTTATGTGTTGATTCGGGGAAATTATAGCCCTAAATAAAAAGCGCAAACGATCTGATTCGTCTGCGCTTTGAAGCCAATTGAAATAGGGCTGCTTAGCTTGCGCGGTCAACCACGCTGCGAGCAAAGCTGATGAGCGCAGTTTTGGCCGGGGACTCTGGCAAGAATGCGATGCGCTCGATAGCTTCATCTACAAAGCGCCGCGCATGGAATGATGCTTCCTCGAGAGTCTTGCCATTGAGGATGTGCGCGCGGATTGAAGTCATTGGGTCAACAGTTTCTGCCAGAGCGCTGGTATCCTCGAAAGCAACTGCCACGCCGCGCCCCTGTGCTACGTCAATTCCAGAGGTTTTGCCTAACTGTTCAGTAGAGGCGGTTACGTCCAGCACATCATCATAGATCTGGAAGGAGAGGCCGATGTTGTTGCCAAAATCTGCCATCGCTTCAACTTCATCACGGGTTGCGCCAGCCATAACGGCCCCTAACCTGGCGGACGCACGGAACAGGGCGGCTGTTTTCAGGTTAATAATGCGATAGTATACTTCGCGGGTGAACTCATGATTTTTCACGGCGGCGGCTTGCAGGGTTTCGCCTTCAACTAATGCGGTGGTTGCGCCTGATAGTATCGGATTTAGATCGCCATAGCGACCGATCAACTCGAAGACTTTGGTGAATAAGAAATCACCCGTGAGCAGGGCGAACGTGCGCCCCCATTTGGCATTGATAGACGGACGACCACGGCGGAGGACACCATGATCGTTGATGTCATCATGAACGATGCTAGCAGTATGGATTAGCTCAACAGCCGCACTTAGGTCCAGCGTGTCTTCCAGACTGGTGCCGCCAAGCGCCGTATAGCTCAGGAAGAGCAGCTTCGGGCGAACGCGCTTGCCACCCGCGCCAATAATATGACGACTGGCGTCTTGAAGTACGGTTACTTCGCTGGCTACAACATCCCACATACGCTGCTCTAGCGCTTCAACTGCGCTATCAAGTTTCTGATCGAAATCGGCAGCATTAATCGCGGGGTTAGCCAGCGTTAGCTGTTGTACACCCATGTGGTGTTCCTAATGTCTAGTGAATGTTCCGAATGCGTTTGTGACGTTCAGAACAATCTAAATTTTATGAACCAATTTTACACGGAATAGGTAGGCAAGTCAACGAAAAACGTCTTAGAAACAGGTGTGAACCAGCGCAATTTATGCGAGGCTTGCAAGGGGAATGCTGAAGGAGAAAGCGCTGCCAACATTTAAGTCAGTTTGGATAACCAGCTCAGTATCATGCTGATCGAGTATCATTTTTACAAGCGCAAGTCCAAGACCCGCGCCTTCATAGCGACGGTTATCGGCAGATTCGACCTGATAGTATGGATGGCAGATATATTCTTTTTCTTCTTCTGAGATTCCGATACCGTGATCTTCTACCAAATAATGAACACGATTATTCATTTGATACACATTGACTAAAACTGGAGCGTTGGGATCGCTGAATTTAAGCGCGTTGTCCATCAGATTGTTCAAAGCGATGGCTAAACTGCGCCAATCCCCGGATACGATATAACCGGAATCTTCAAGGTTAAACTGCAACCGACCTTCGCTTATTGCGGTATTGATGCGGCGGTTGGAGGTGCGCACCGCGGCATCTACCGCACTACGTGCTACCATTGGCTGCTGGTTCACCTCAAGGCCTTCCGCGTGCAGGGTAATATCTTGAATAATACCTTCAAGGCGGTTGGTAGCCTGAATGGCATAATTGATCAGGGTCGTTCGCGAAGCCGAGGATTCGTCGGCATGAACAAGCTCATTTACCGCGCCTTTCACTTGAAGCATCGGCGTTTTTAACTCGTGGGCAACCTTTGAACCGATCACGTCTTTGAACAACGCCAATTCCTGCGCGGTGCGAAACTGCTCAGCCTCGCGCTGACGGAAGTCATCCAACTGTTTTTGTTGTTCACTCGCATGCAGGACAGTCTTGAGGAAACTTGCGCGCATTGTGAGGGCGGAGATAAGCGTCTGTCGCAGTTGACGGGACTCAGCAAACGCGAAGAAATCGAGATTGCTCACCTCTGGATTGACTTCATAGCCAACGGCGATGAGTACCGGACGGTACGGAATATCAGTTTCCGTATACAGCACATCGAACAATTGTCCTATATCACGGGTGACCCAGCCTACAAGCGCATTTGCTTTGCGAAGCATCTTTACAATGGTGGGTGGTTTTTGGGCTTTGAGGTTTATGATTTCCCAGCCACAGGCGCGGGCAAATTCCTGGAAAAACTGCGGGGAATTTTCACAAATTACGGCGGTGACTGCACTTTCGACGGTAAATGGATGAAGTGTTTCTTCGCCAAAAACATAAGTAGCTGCTGTTGGGGCTGACGACATTGGCATCCGGGCGGCCTTTTCAGCGAAACGTCACTCGTGTTCATCCTGTTCCAGAGCCTGAATAAAACTTTCAAGCCCCGGTCTTTCAGCGTTACATTGGGGACAACCTATGTGTGGATCTTTAATTTCAATCTGATGCCGCTTACAAGAAGCCCTGACCACAAGT
>CAZBPB010000032.1:14669-16538 GCA_964493565.1 uncultured Pleurocapsa sp.
CAATAAATCGGGACTGGCATTGGCATTCAGAATATCGGGGACGGGACACTTCTGGCAGTCTTTGACGCGCCAGGGCAGGGTCTTGCCGGAAACAACAGTTACTAAGCGACATTCTTGAACATTTCGACCGCGGTTGTAGTCCTGATAGTAAAACCGGCACTCTTTACCTGCGGGTGTGCGCATGAAGCCTCACTGAACTGCATACAATCTACATGCTAACACAATTCGTTAACATTGCACATCATAATCCCGCTTGAGGAATGTTAGCGGGAGGTTTGAAGCAGCCACTTTTTGGCGGCCATTGGCAATTGACCAAGCGTCCCTCGCATGAGCGTACAATCTGGCAGCGCTTCGATAAACCGCGCACCGTAGCTTTTGGTTAAGACGCGGTTATCAAAAACTGTGACGATGCCGCGATCCGTCTTGGTGCGAATGAGCCGACCAAAACCTTGTCGGAAGCGAAGAATCGCATCCGGAACGGAGTATTCATCAAATGCGCGCTGGTAGGTTTCTGTTCGCGCGGCAATGATCGGATCAGTAGGTACTGCGAATGGTAGGCGAACAATGACCAGCGCGCTCAGGTCATCACCGGGAATATCTACGCCTTCCCAGAAGCTGCGGGTTGCTAGAAGCACAGCTTTTTCAGAACGTTTGAAACCATCTAGTAATGATTGTCTGCTACTGCCATCGCTTTGATCATAAACGGTGATGCCTCCGAGCCGTAGGCGGGGGGTGATTGCCGATGAAGTAGCGCGCAGCTGGCTGTAGCTTGTAAACAATGCGACGGTGCGGCCTTCCAGTGCGGCGGCAAGATCGATAATTCCGCGCTCGACGGCGGCCTGATAGCGATTCTTATCTGATGGATCAGGTATATCCTGCGGCAGATAAAGCAGCGTTGAGCTTTTGTAATCGAAAGGAGAGCCGACATCTACGGTATGGATTTCTTCGGCGCCGAGCCGGTGCTGCAGGTAAGCGAAATTGCTGTTGGTTTGCATGGTGGCGCTGGTCATGATTACGCTGTCTTTACGCTCAAACAGACTTTCACGTACCATATCTCCAACGTAAATAGGGGCGCTGTTGAGGGATACCTGCTGTCCGAACTGTGTCTGGAATGAACTTAGCCAATAGACGAGATTGTCATTGCTTTTCGCAAAGAATGTGTTTAGCCATCCCTGCAATTCAGCAAGGAAATGCGCTTCTGAAACGAGCGCACTAAGTAAATCTTCAAACTCATCCCCTGTGCCCAGGTCACGGCGGGTGAGGGCGCTGTGAATTTCAAGCAGCGCGCCAGAGACAGCTTCTAAAAATTCTTCGAGGTGCTGATAGGTTTCGGCAATGGTGGCAAACGCGCCCTGCTGGCGGATCGCAGGGATAATGCGCATCGCCGGCGTATAGTCACCAGAGCCTTTAACGTTATCATTCAGAAGAATGCGGAGGTCATTGAAAAACTTGGAGATGTGAACATTCATAACGGTAACGGCTTCGCCAACATTGGCGGCGAACGCGTGCAGCTTTTGGCGTTCTTTTTCTGCGTCCGTATGCTGTACCAGTGAATCGATCATTCCTAGCAACCCGCGCGCAGGTTCTACACTGCCAATATCCTGAATATGTCGCCGTAGGATGCCCTCATCAATCTGGTAGGAAAGTCCGCCAGTCACGGCATCTTCAAGTTGATGGGCTTCGTCAATGACGAGACGGGAATAAGGCGGCAGCACTTGATTATCTGATAGGGCATCTGCGACTAACAGCGCATGATTCACGATGACGATATTTGCTGACTTTGCTGTCTGTCGCGCTTTGTGAAACGGACAAACGCCGCCCATTCGGAACCGACACTGGTATTCCCCACAGGCTTCATCTTCGGCACTG
>CAZBPB010000033.1:0-10426 GCA_964493565.1 uncultured Pleurocapsa sp.
GCGCGCAGTTTTTGTGCCGGGTAAGAAAGGTGAGGCGATCCAGGCCGCAGGCGCCAGAACTTCTGGTTTACGCGTGCCGTCGGGCGCGGTGCCCCAATTGTTATGATACAGGCTCCACTCCGCCGGGTCGAGCGAATTGTGGTCGTTGATCCCCCCCACGGTGATGGCTTCCGCTGCGCTTGCGGGCGGGATCAAAACAGGTAGCCCACCATTTCCACCGGCGGTGACCACCACTGTATTCATTTCTGTGAGTTTGCGAACAGCCCGATGCAGCGGATGATCAGGATCATCACTTGGAAAATCACCACCGACAGATAAATTGACAACATTAATATTGAACCGTTTAACGTTGTTAATTACCCAGCGCAACCCGCGCAGGATATCGGCTTCCTTGATCCGTTTGCGAGGATTCGATACTTTCACCAGAACCAGATGCGCGTGGGGTGCTAACCCCTGATATTGCCCACCGCTTAAGCTGCCATCTCCGGCAGCAATAACGCTGGTCATTTGCCCGTGCCAGCTGTACCACGCCGGTTTTCTGTAGCGCGTTCCTTCGGTTACTATCGCAGTGGTAGCATCAGCATGGCACAGCACCCGGTTAGCTATGTCTGGATGGGGGTAAAAGCCTGAATCAATGAAGGCAATGACTACGCCACGACCTGTAAACCGCGTGGAGGCGCTCATGCGCACCGGCGTAGGCAAGAGGGTGGGGTATTCAGGATGTTGGGGATACGTCGGGAGCAGCATTCTTGCCCCGTCGCGTTACGCTGCCTGAACGAACGATTCAAACAAAGCCAACATGCTCTGGTCGAACGTGATCAGGCTTTCAGGATGCCATTGTACGCCAATGACGAAACGATTTGATGATAGTTCTATTGCTTCGATCACGCCATCAGATGCTTTCGCGGACACAGTGAACCCCGGTGCGGAAGTCTCCACGGCTTGATGATGAAAACTGTTCACCCGCGCGATATCGCCTAAAATCTGACTTAGGCGTGTGCCCTGAGTGGTTTCCACGTCATGCGCCACATAGCTGCGCGGCTTATCAGGGAAATATTGGTGGCGAATGGCATTTGGTACCTGATCAATAACATCCTGAATCAATGTGCCGCCGCCGGCTACGTTCAATGTCTGCGTCCCACGACACACGCCGAGAATTGGTATGTCAGCATCCATTGCCCATTTTGTGAGCAGTAGCTCGGTTTCATCTCTAAGGTTGTCAACGCCTTCAGTTTTAGGATGCTGTACGCGTGCGTAACACGCCGGGCTTAGATCGCCTCCACCTGCTAAAAACAATCCGTCCAGGCGGTTAAACAGGCTTTTCAGGGTATCTTCGCCCAGTGCCAGCGGCAGGAGAATTGGCGCTGCACCGGCAGCCTCGAGTGCAATAATATAAGGGCGGCTCATGCCAAAACGTTCTGGCATTTGACCGGGCAGGGTTGTGTCATGAAAGGTAGGAATGCCGATGAGTGGTTTTATGGTACACCACCTTATATTCTTCTACGGTCTTTGATTACCTATCATAGCACAAACATGACAAAAATCACTGTTCACATTACTAAATATCTGAACGCCAGAAACAATTGAAAACACCAGAAATGAATTTGTAATTCAACGAATTAGAACCCTCAATAATCTAAAAACAAAGGGAAATGCCTAGCTAGGCATTTCCCTTTGTCGCTAAATCACATCATCATCTGCCATCGGATCTTCTACACTTGGCCCTGTATATGGGGGCGCCGGTGGAGAAGGCGGCGTTGGAGGCTCCGGTGGTGCCGGCGGCATTGGCGGGAAAGGGTCTTTGCGCGGGTCTACGCTGATGTCAATATTTGCAACTGCGCGCTTTAAGGTTTTGCGGGTCATATTCATGACCTGATCCTGAATTTCTTGCCCAAGATCGCGCAGTGTATAGCCAAAGTCTTCAAAATCTGCTTTCGCTGCGGCTTTTGCTTGCGCCTTGTTCAGACCCTCAAGATAGTCCACCGCCTGCGAAGACAACAAATTCACCTGTGCGAGCTGTTGATCATCACTGGCATCTTCTTCAACATCAAGAATTAGCACCTCGGTGATGAAGAAGTCGTCAGGCATAAGTTCCTGTGCCCGAGATTGCAGCCTTTGATAGCCACGCACAGCCGTAGTTCCTGCGCCCTGAGCAATACCGGTCAGCAGGCTTTTCTCTACTGACTTTTGCAACGATTTGAACGCTAGTAAAAGCTGCTGTACCGATTTGTTTTGCTGTTCATCCATGATGTTGCCTCCTGGCTGGTTTTGCGATTATTCGTCACTAGATTCGAACGATGATTCGATTGCTTGCAGTGTTTCCGGCTTTAACAGCGCCCTCAACGTCTTTTTCGCATGGTGTAAACGCGATTTCACGGTTCCGATACTGGTCTCCATTGCTTCTGCGATTTCCGTATAACTCATTTCTTCCTCTGCGAAGAGAATCAATGTCTGCCGCTGGAGTTCGGGTAATTTCTCCATTGCTTCGCGCACCTCAAGTTGTAATAGCAACCAGTGACTTATATCTTCCGGCTGCGGTTCGCTTGCGGAGGCGTTGAAGGACACGTACACTTCAACTGCATCGTCATCCATAGAAACGCTCTTCCATTTTCCGGCGGCGCGTAATTCGTCGTAACAGCGGTTGCGTACCATGCGGAAAACATAAGGCCGTAAATTCTCTGGTGGCGAGATTTTGTGCATGTTTCTATATAATGAGATAAACACTGTCTGTACGATATCGTCTTCCGAGTCATGGGTGCCTATCAAACGCCGGATAAATCGGCGTAAAGAAGGCTCCAAAAGCTCTTGAAGTTGGGCGAATGCCTCGAAATCGTTCTGGCATGCGCGTTCTAAAAGCAGTGTTTCTAGTTCGGGCATCACCTCAGCTCCTAATGCTTAATACGAGGTTTACAGGAGCTTTGTTCAAAATAGTGCATATCACTTCTGTTTCCGCAAACGACGGGACGGGACATGGCCAGTTGGATGGTTGTTGAAGACGAACCAGATCTCTACGAAATGCTGATGGCAATGACAGAAACTATGGGCGTAAGTGGTGTCGCTTTCACTAATGGCGAAGACGCTATTTCGTGGATAGATGATGTAGATGCAAATCGCATCACAAGCGACCGTCCTGAGTTAGCTTTACTAGATGTTCGACTACCGGGCGACGCGGATGGTTCGCTTGTAAGTGCTCGCCTGCGCAGCAGTCCGGTGCTGGGTGATATGGTAATTGTGCTCATGACGGCATTCCACCTTTCAGCGAAAGAAGAGCGTTCATTGGTTCGTCGTGCCCATGCCGATTTCCTGATTTATAAACCACTACCCAGTCTCAAGTCGCTCAGTCAACTCTTGCAGGACGGTTTAGCCAAGCGTAAGCGCCGCGCGCGTAGGCGAAAGAAAGACAACACCTGATGTTTACGGCAATTGTATATATCCACGTTAAACAGGAATTTCTAGATGCCTTTGTTGAAGCTACTTTAGATAATACCCGCAACAGCCAGCAAGAGCCGGGTATTCTAGCGTTCGATATGCTTCAGCAGCAGGATGATCCAGCACGGTTTGTACTCTATGAAACCTACCGTGATCCACAGGCTCAGCTTGATCACCGCGAAACCGCACATTACTTACGGTGGCGTGAAGCTGTAGAAGGCATGATGGTAGAGCCGCGTTATGCGGTGAAATATGATGTGCTATCACCACTGGAAGATTGATGCGTTTTGAATTTGCAACCGCGACCCGCATCTACTTTGGGGCAGGGGCGTCGTCAGAAATTGGCAACATTTGCGAGACGTTTGGAGCGCGCGCGGTTTTCGTAGGTAATCCCCAACGCAATCAGGAAATGATCACTGAGATTGAAGCTCACGGGATTTCGATTACGATTTTTACGACTCATGCTGAACCGACTTTAGAATCTGTCGCTCAATGTGTGTCTCTAATTCGGGATGTAGATGCAGAGATGGTGATCGGCTGTGGCGGCGGGAGTGCGCTAGATCTTGCCAAAGCATCAGCCATACTTGCTGTACATGAGGGTGAAACTCTCGATTACGTCGAAGTAATCGGGCGCGGCATAGCACTATCGAAGCCGTCACTGCCGATGATTGCTGTGCCCACTACTGCGGGAACAGGCTCGGAGGTGACTGCTAATGCGGTTGTTTCTTCTCCTGAACAGCGCGTAAAAGTCAGTCTTAGAAGCCCGTACATGCTTCCACGTGCGGCAATTATTGATCCTAGCTTAACGCTGTCGCTACCCAAACAACCAACAGTTTTCACCGGCATGGATGCTTTGACTCAGGTGATTGAACCGTATGTTTCCAGCAGGGCTAACCCAATTAGTGATGCGCTTTGCTGCGAGGGAATCACGCGCGCAGGAATTTCATTGCAAACTGCCGCAGAACAACCAGACGATCTGGATGCCCGCACGGATATGTCATTAACGGCGCTGTTAAGTGGTATGGCGCTTGCTAATGCTAAGTTAGGCGCAGTACATGGTTTTGCCGGGGTGATTGGCGGCATAACTGACGCACCACACGGTGCAATCTGCGCTTCATTGCTCAGCCCGGTGATGAAAGCCAATATTGAAGCCTTACGAAGCTACGCGCCTGATCATCAGGCAGTTGATCGTTATCAGGAAATTGCTGTGATGCTTACTGGCGATGCAGATGCAGACCCGGAAGACGGAGCAGCGTGGGTTGCTTATTTAGCGAATGCCCTTGAAGTACCAGTCCTTTCGGAACTTGGTGTACGATCTGTTGACATTCCCGTGATCGCTGAGCGTTCGGCACGCTCAAGCTCGATGCAGGGAAACCCAATAAAGCTGACAAATGAAGCACTAACGAAAATTCTTGAGCATGCTTTATAAGGCTTTAACCGCGTTGTGCCGGAAGCAGTCTACAGTGTGATCGTTGACTAACCCGCAGGCCTGCATCATGGCATAGCAAATGGTTGAACCCACGAATTTAAAGCCGCGTTTCTTCAAATCTTTGCTCATTTGTTTTGAGATTTCAGTTTCTGGCGGGATCTGGTGCAGGCTGTTCCAATTGTTCTGGATTGGCTCGTTGCCGACGAATGACCAGATGTAATCCGAAAAACTGCCGCACTCCTGTTGAACTTTTTGAAACTGCTGAGCGTTATTCACGGCTGCTTGAATCTTGGCACGGTTGCGAATAATGCCGCTATCACTCATCAGTATGTCAATCTTAGCCACGTCATACTGCGCTACCTTTACCGGGTCAAAACTGTCAAATACCTGCCGGTAACGCTTACGCTTGCGGAGCACAGTAATCCAGCTTAACCCTGCTTGCGCGCCTTCCAGTACAATTCGCTCAAATAGGGCGTTATCGTCGCCTTTGAGGGGAACTCCCCACTCCTGATCGTGGTAAGCAACATAAAGTGGATCATCCAGATTTACCCACCCGCAGCGTTGAACATCTATCATAGCATTACCCCTGAAGGAAAATTTCAACAAGTTGAGTATAGGCATCAAACTGCTCTAGGTGCACATTGTGACCAGCATCGGGCACAATCTTTAATGTCGCTGCCGGCAGTGTTCGTGCCATACGTTCGGCAATCGCGCAGTATTTGCCGTCCAGAACGCCGGCAATTAGCAAAGTGGGAACTGAAATTTGATTGAGGTCTTCCCATAGAGAAGGCTGTGAACCGGTGCCCATTCCACGTAAGCTGTTGGCAAGCCCTGTCGGATTATTTTTCAGCCGTTGTTTTCGCTGCGTTACCAGCATTTCAGTAGGTGAATTAAATTGGGATGCAAAAAGAGGTAAGTTTTCCCATTCTTCGACAAACGAAGATACTCCGTTTTGCATCAGCCGCGCTGCAAGTTGAGCATCGTTTTCAGTTCTCGCGTTTCGCTCTTGCCGGGTCTTGAGACCGGGCGATCCACTTTCAAGAATGAGCTTATTCACAAATTTTGGATAGGTGAATGCAAAAAAAAGCGCAAGACGCGCGCCCATCGAGTATCCAATCAGATCAGCAGGTTTAGCATCGAGGGCTGTCAAAAATGAGGCGAGGTCACTCGCGATTTGTTCGAAACTATACCGTCCCGGCTCATTGGGCGATGCAGACAATCCGTGACCCAGCAAACTTACCGCAATGACACGGCGGCGAAGGGACAGGTGAGAAGTAATCTTTTGCCAACTATCTGCGCTCCCCATAAAGCCATGGAGAAGTAGAGTGGGCGCGCCTTTGCCCCGATCAACATATTCATACAATGCGCCGTTAATTTCGATGGTTGGCATAGTGACGGATTAGTTGTGCCTCATTTTGTGACAATCTTAACAAAGATTCATGGAAAGGTTAGGCGTAACCTGCTATTATTAGACTGACCAGTCGGTTTGAAGCGTGATTGAAATGTCTGAAACCAACAGCAAACGTATTGGTTCTCCCAAAGACCCTGAGACAACCCGCGGAAAGATTCTTGATGCCGCGCTTGAGGTATTCGCAGAAAAGGGATACCACGAAGCCAGTGTAGACGAAATCGTTGAAGAATCGCAGACTTCCAAAGGCTCGGTCTATTTTCACTTTCCCAATAAGCAAACACTGTTCCTGTCACTGGTGGATAAATTTTCTAACTTGCTGGAACGGCGTATAAAGGATGCGATTGCGCAAGAAGAAGAAGGAATAGCACAGGTTGACGCTGCGCTTACTGCCTGTCTGGAAACTTTCGGGCAGTATCGTCCCCTTGCAAAAGTTATGCTGGTGCAGGCAATGGGATTAGGCACTGCTTTTGAGCAAAAGCTAATGGAAGTACATAATCGCTTTGCCACACTCATTAAAGTTTACCTTGATCAGGCTGTTGCACTGAATGAGATCGCGGCTGTAGACACCAATATCGTTGCACGTGCCTGGATGGGTGCTATCAACGAAGTTGTTATGCATTGGGTGATGACCGGAGAGTCTAACCCGAAGCGAATTATGGAAACGCTTCGGCCCATGCTGCTTCGTAGTGTAGGCGTGCAGGAGGATCGGATATAGCCATGATGGCTCAAACCGCCAGTCCGGCATATCAGGCTCCTTTAGGAGAGAGTAAGCTGATCAGCCACACTCGCCAGATCGAGTCACTTGATCTGTTGAAGCTGCTTTCGGCAAACCCGGAAATGCCGCGTGTTTTCTGGCGCAGTCCGCATCGCGGCGTAGCGTATGCCGGGTTGGGGATAGCTGTACAAATCAACGCAGTAGGAACAAAACGATTTGATTTGATCCAGCAGCAAGCACAGGATATTTTCAATAGGGCGGAAATTGAAGAGGTTGATCCTTCGCTGGAACCGCGATTCTTCGGTGGTTTCGCATTTTTGCCGGATGTGTCCATCGGCGCGTGGTCGCATTTTGGCAATTCCCGATTTGTACTGCCAAAGCTGATGTTTACGCAGTTTCCTGATGGTGAAACATGGCTTACAGTGAGTTCTCTCCAGCGCGAAAGGTCAGCTTTCGATGAGACAGCTTATAGAACTGTTCGTCAGTCACGAAATACGAGCCGACTTTTAGCGCGCGTTCTGGCCACTGACCAGCCTTCGTGGCAGGTTATGGTTACGGAGGCAATCAGGCGGATTAACAACGGTGAACTGGACAAAGTCGTGCTATCACGGGCGATGGAACTAGAGTTTTCATCAGCGCCGGGTGTTGTGCGCGCGTTGGCCAGGCTTGAAAGCAATTATCAGGATTGTCATCTCTTTCTGCTTCAACCGGATGCGTCGTCCGCCTTTTTAGGCGCTACACCCGAACTGTTGCTCGATAAATCTTACCTGGAGCTTCGTTCGGCTGCTCTGGCAGGCACGCGACCGCGCGGACAGTCTCCGCTTGCTGATGAAGTACTTGCCGACGACCTTTTTTTGAGTCAGAAAGAGCGACAGGAACACGAATTTGTTGTAAAGGCGCTGCAGGAGTATCTGGCACCTTATGTTTCTGAGGTTGCCGCACCTATTGAGCCTTATATACCCCCATGCAAGCGCACCTCAAAGAAGACACCAACATTCTCCAACTTGTACGTGAACTGCATCCAACGCCAGCCCTGGGTGGTTATCCACGTCATGCCGCTATGCAAGCGATTGCGGATATTGAAACCGAGCCACGCGGATGGTACGCCTCACCGATAGGTTGGTTTGATCGGTACGGTGATGGCACGTTTGCTGTAGCGATCAGGTCGGCAGTGGCACAGGGCGACCGCGTGAGGCTTTATGCCGGCGCGGGCATTGTCGCTGAATCCGATTGGCAGGCAGAATGGATGGAAACACAGTTGAAGTTCAAACCGCTGGCATACGGACTTGGCGTTGAGCTATGAATGCTGTGAATCCGAATGAGTTATGGGCACGGATATTTGTTGAAGAACTGGCACATGCCGGGCTGCGACATGTAGTTGTGGCACCGGGTTCGCGGTCTACGCCGCTGGTATTTGCTTTCGCTCAACAGCCAGAAATTCAGGTGTACTCGCAAATTGATGAGCGCGGGGCAGGGTTCTTTGCGCTAGGGCTTGCGAATGCGCTTGATCAACCGGTGGCACTATTGTGTACTTCTGGCACGGCGGCAGCAGAATTTTATCCGGCGGTCGTTGAGGCACATTATTCAGCGATTCCCCTGCTTGTATTCACGGCGGATCGCGCGCATGAGTTGCGTGCAAGCGGCGCAAACCAGACGGTTGATCAGATTAAGCTGTTTGGCGATCACGTGAACTGGTTTTATGAAGTGGCGCTGCCCGAAGCGCACCCACCCATGATTGCGCTGCGAAACCTGAGAACACTCGCGCATCGCACATATGCAGAGGCTATGGGGCATCCGAAAGGGGGAGTACATCTTAATTTCCCGTTTCGTAAACCATTAGAACCAACTCCCGTTACTGGCGAAGTCGGGGAAGATATTACAGCCAGAACGGATAAGCAGCCTTTTGTCAGTATTTCACGTGGCGTCATGCAGCCTACCCCCCAGCAGATTGAGCGACTGCTGGAGGTAATTGCCAGGGCTGAGCGCGGACTGATTCTGTGTGGGCCTCGCTGCCCTCGCGAATCTTTTGCGGATGCTGTCTGTGCGTTAAGTCGGGTGACGGGATATCCGATTTTGGCGGATGCGCTTTCCGGAACTCGTTTCCTGAAGCACGAGGGTATTATCACGGGCTTTGAGAGTATTGTGGCGTCAGATGCTGAACTTTTGTTTCCAGATGTGGTCATTCAATTTGGCGCGCCTCTAACCTCGCAGGCGCTTGAAAGTTACCTGTTGTCGCAGCCGCCGCGTGAGTGGATTCAAGTGAGCGAAGATGGTCGCTGGCAAGACCCAAACTTTCTCAGTACAGAAATGATCTGGGCCGACCCGGTCAGTCTCGCTTACGCGCTAGCTGATCGCTATGAAAATCATACCCTTTCCGATGATCAGCAAAAATGGCTACAGGACTGGCGCGCCAAGGATTGCCTTGTAATTGATGAGGCTAAGCGGTATGTGGCGGAACATTGGTTTGACGGGGCTGTCCTTGAACGTGTGGCTACGCTTGCGCCGGAAAAGGCACAGATTATGGTAGGGAGCAGCTTATCTGTCCGGCATTTCGATCAGTTTGGGCTGATAACCGATAACACAATAACGACCTATGCCAATCGCGGCGCGAGCGGCATTGATGGCACATTGGCCAGTGCGGCGGGCATAGGTGCGGCCCATCCCGATCAACCGCTGATTGTTGTTTTGGGCGATCTGGCCTTTTACCATGATTTGAACAGCCTGCTGACGTTCACTCGCGGGGAAGTGAAGGCTACTATTGTTGTGATAAATAACGATGGCGGCGGTATTTTCCGGCGGCTGCCAGTTTCGAAGTTTGAGCCGACCTTTACAGAACTATTTCTTACCCCACACGGACTGCATTTTGAAGCTGCTGCGCGGTTGTTTGGGATGGATTATCTACTGATAAACTCACGCGCAGAATTCGATACCGTATTCACCGGCAGTTTCAAAAGTCAGAAGAGTACAATTATTGAAGTGCCCACTGATTCAGCGCAGGATTTATTCCTGCGCGCGCAATTTTTAGAAAGGGTATCGGCGCGGCTGCGGGAAAACCGTATGGCTGCTCTACAGGAGGATGAATATGACGAGTTGGGATGAAGTAAAGTCATTTGAGGATATTACCTATCATAAGGCGGACGGGATGGCACGGATTGCCTTCAACCGCCCCGAGGTACGTAATGCTTTCCGACCAGAAACAATTCAGGAAATGACCGAAGCATTTATGGATGTGTGGGAAGATTCTTCGGTTGGCGTAGTTTTGCTTACCGGGAACGGCCCCGCCAAAGACGGCAAATATGCTTTTTGCTCCGGTGGCGACCAGCGAGTACGTGGTGACGCCGGGTATGTTGGTAAGGACGGTGTACACCGCCTAAATGTACTGGGCCTCCAGCGAATTATTCGCACTATTCCTAAGCCGGTGATCGCGTTGGTTGCAGGTTAC
>CAZBPB010000033.1:10436-16417 GCA_964493565.1 uncultured Pleurocapsa sp.
AGGCGGTGGGCATGTTCTGCATGTGATTTGTGATATGACCATCGCTGCGGACAACGCGATCTTCGGGCAGACAGGGCCACGTGTCGGCAGCTTCGACGGCGGTTATGGCAGCAGCTATTTAGCGCGCGTTATCGGGCAGAAAAAGGCCCGCGAAATCTGGTATTTGTGCCGTCAGTACAATGCTCAGGAAGCACTGGATATGGGACTGGTGAATAAGGTGGTTCCCGTAGATCAACTGGAAGCCGAGGGCGTTGACTGGGCGCAGCAGATTTTGCAGCACAGCCCGCTGGCGATTCGAATTCTCAAAGCCGCAATGAACGCAGATGTGGACGGTCAGACTGGCTTGCAACAGTTGGCTGGCGATGCGACCATGCTGTTCTACATGACTGAAGAGGGGCAAGAAGGCCGTGATGCATATGTCCAGAAGCGGCAGCCTGATTTCGGCAAATACCCCTGGCGCCCGTGAGAAACACACGGTTGATTTCATAAAAGCTGATGAAGAACTGGCTTTCGGCTGCGGCCATTGCAAGACCGGATGGGGCAGCCGTTATTCTTCCTGATGGCGACACCATCACTTATGCTGAACTAGAACGTTTATGCATAGCGCAGGCAGCCACACTGGCTGCAACCGGGGTAGGGCAGTATGCACATGTTGCGCTGTTGATGGAAAACAGCCTGCGCTATCTAGTGGTTGTTCATGCAGTGATGCGCCTTGGAGCGATACTTATCCCGCTAAATACGCGCCTCACAGTGGAAGAACTTAGTTTTCAACTCGATTCATCCCGGACAAACTTGCTGTGCTTTGACGAAATCCATAGAAGCACTGCTGATTCCCTACGTACTGGCGAACGGACGCTGATTGACTGTACGGGGGAATTTGAGTTTGGGGCGGGTAGTCAGTTGCACACCTCAAGCGAGATTGACCTGAATGCTGTATGTGCGATTGTGTTTACTTCCGGCACAACTGGGAGGTCCAAGGGAGCGCAGCTAACCTACGGAAATTTCCTATATAGCGCAATGGCCTCGGCATATAGGCTGGGCGTTTTGCCGGACGACAGATGGCTGATATGCCTACCAATGTTTCATGTAGGCGGACTGTCCATTTTGTATCGTTCATGTCTTTACAACACAGCGGTTACAATTTATCAGGGAAAATTTGACCCGCTTCGCATAGTCATGCAGATTAAACGAGATCAATCTACATTACTTTCCGTTGTTCCTACTCAACTATACCGATTGTTACGGGTTGATAATCATTGTCTATCGAATCTTCGCTTGATTTTGCTAGGTGGGGCGGCGGCAGATCCGGAACTTCTGGCACGCGCACGCGAGCAAAAGTTGAACATTGCGGCAACTTATGGCCTAACCGAGGCGACTTCGCAGGTTGCAACAGCACTACCCGGCAAGACATATACGAAGCCCGGTAGTGTGGGGCGGTCACTCCCGTTCACCTCTGTCTGCGTTCGTGATAGCGAAGGTAATCAACTGCGAAACGGTGAAATTGGCGAAATATCGGTGAGTGGCCCGACTGTTATGCGCGGTTATTTAGGGCAGCCAGACCTTAATTTCAATGGCTGGTTTCGCACTGGCGACATCGGCTATTTAGATGCAGACGGCGATCTCTATATCTTGCAGCGGCGCAGCGATCTGATTATTAGCGGTGGAGAGAACATTTATCCTTCCGAGGTTGAGAATGTGCTGCGCGAAAATCCTGACGTAGCCGATGCTGTGGTGATCGGTTTGCCGGATGATGAATGGGGACAACGTGCTGCCGCTGCAATCATTCTACAAAATTCAGGTTCGTTAACCCCGGAAGATCTGTCTGCGTTTTGTGCTGCCAAACTTGCGCGCTATAAACTACCGCGCACTTATCTATTTGTAGACGCATTTCCGCTTACTTCATCCGGGAAAATAGATCGTTGTGCGGTTGCATCCCTATTTGCACCCTAAGGCGCAGTATCGTCCTTACGTTCCCAGGCGATTTCGAACCATTCTTCTAAAAGGTATTTCGGATAACCGATGTTCCACAGATTATCAAAGCAGGTATCTTTTGATTGCCCCTGCGTAGCCCAGTAAGGCACCCGCTTCATCATGGTCTCAATACGCTCACGCGGGGTAATGATCCATGTATCATGCGGCACCACGCCGAACGCGATTACATCCATATTGAAATTTGTCGTGTGTGACTTGCGATAGGTCGCTATAAGCATCGTTTTGCGAGCGCCATGTGCCTCAGAACATAGTACCTCCTGCACATATTTTGCCGTTCGTCCAAGGTCTGCAAGATCTTCCACGATTGCCGTCACGTGACCGCGCACGTCAATGGAGAGTGGCTGCACAATTTTAGGTTGCGCCAACGGTTGCCCCGGCCCATGATAGAATTTGACCCCAAAAGTCCCAAATTCAACGTCGGGCATATCTTCGCCTGCGCCCCAACTCACAGCATCATGCAGCAGCACACCGGGCAGCAGCGCGCCCATCGTGATCATCACCATTTTCGTGATTTGATTGCCATCGTGGGCGTGTTCATGTTGATAACGAAATACTTCCTTGGCTTGCCAGGAAGCGATCATATGTTCGGCATAATCCGGAATGTAGAGGAACTTCAGGTTGTCCCCTTGTACCGAAATGCCCTGAGGATTGCGCCAGTACTCAAGTGGCAGTGCGTTCTCTAAATCAACAAGATCATGATGTGATAGCATAAAGGAATACCTTGTTTGAATAGGTTATGGCGACGTAGTAACTGATGAATTTTCATAACAACCGCTTAAACTTTCAAGATCAAACCGTGGCGATTTCCGGGTAGGAGCTTGCAGGTATTTTAGACGATAGGAAAATAGGAAAATTGGTCATACTGGCGAACTATGCTGTCAAAATCCAAAGCATGTTCTCCTTAATGAACTGCGCGTATTCCTACATTGTGACGGTTACTTTAGATAGTCCTTTGGGCTTATCAATCGGGTTACCCTTTGCCAATGCCAGATGCAACCCCAAAAGCTGTCCAGGGATAATGGCTGCAACAGGCGAAAGCCATTCGGGCAAAGCGTCCGGAAGTTGCACCCAGACATCCTCGCCAAAACTACCGTCATTAGTTATTAGCAGTGTGGCGGCGCTGCGTTCGTTTAACTTCGACAACAATGGACCGAAATTGGCGCTGCTTTTTCCTTTTGGCGCAATAACAATCACTGGAAAGCCTGGCTTCACAATAGCAATCGGGCCATGCAAGAAATCGGCTTCACTGTATCCCTGACCAACGATGTAGCAAAGCTCCTGTACCTTCAGGCAGGTTTCAATAGCGGTACAGTAATTATATGCACGGCCTAATGCAGCAAAGCTCTCTAGCGATGCATGGCGGGTAGCAAAATCCTGCACCGGATATGAAAGTTCCAATGTTTGTGAAATCTGATCTGGTAAGCGCAGCAGATCGGCGTTCAAAGCTGCATCGTTTGCAAGTGCTGCGACCAGCATCGCAATCACGGTTAGCTGCGCAGTGTAGGTTTTAGTTGCAGCAACGCTGATTTCTTCACCTGCATGCAGTCCGATATGATGATCTGCAGATTTTGCGAGTGGGGAAGCCGGGTTGTTGGTGATGCTCAAGGTGAGCGCACCTTGCATACGCGCATCGCTGACGACCTGGGTGACATCTGCTGCCATGCCTGATTGCGAAATGCCGATGACCAGTGCACGCGAAAGGTTTGGTGCAGCGTTATACAGTGTGTGGATAGAGGGCGTTGCCAGCGCCACTGGCATACGGGCATGTATACCCAACGCATACTGAGCGTACCGGGCAGCATTATCGGACGTGCCACGCGCTGCGATGCACACAAACGCAGGGTTGAAGTTACGAATGGCTTCAGCAATATCACCGATGTGATCAGCTTCGCTGACCAATAGGTTTCTGATGATTTGAGGCTGCTCGTAGATTTCGCTTTCAAGGTGAGACATAATGCCTTCTCTCGCAATTGACGATATGCTGAAATTGGTAGGGTCGCTAGCATAAAAGTGAGCTGAAATCTAGCTGGTTGTAACGCGACAAATGATACTTTCACCATAAATTATAAAGTAGATTGGAAGTTGATACCGCACGTTCTCCAAATTTTAGTCGAGCGCAGTACTTAATCCAATCCCAACTCAAGTGATCCAGTTGCGATAGCTAACGATGACGTTATAGTTCACACTGTGTTGAATATTGTCGGTCACTCATAGTTTGCCAGCAGGAGCGATCAAGCAAATGCGCGTTGGTATTATAGGCAGTGGATTTATGGGGCAAACCCATGCCTTGGCATGGGCGAATACACCTGCGACATTGGTTGGCGTTCATACGATAGACCCGCTAAGTGAAGAAGTGTTTGTGACGAAATTTGGCGTACCGGCGTTTAGCTCGTTGAACGCACTCATTGATCGAGTAGATGTCGTGGATATTTGCACCCCGACACATTTGCACTTTGAGCATGTGATCGCAGCAGCACATGCCGGGAAACATATCATCTGTGAGAAACCAATTGCCCGCACGGTAGAGCAAGGCAGGGAGATGATCCGTATTTGCCACGATGCGGGCGTTCAACTGCTCATTGCGCATGTCGTGCGATTCTTTCCGGAATATGCGCGAGCGAAAGGTGTAGTAGAGAGCGGTGAAATCGGGCAAGTGGCAGTAACCCGCCTTTCGCGCTGTGGTTTTAAGCCAGCGGCTCATATCCCTGATTCATGGTTTCATGACCCCGAAAAATCAGGCGGGATGATGCTTGATTTGATGATTCACGATTTCGATTATGCGCGCTGGATTGCGGGCGAGGTCGAAAGTGTTTTTGCTCGTAGTACGGTCAATTCAAACCCTGCTGCTTCGCAGGAACATGGCTTTGCTATTTTACGACACCTCAATGGCGCCATCACCCATCTGGAAGGTAGTTGGGCATACCCGCCACCACTATTCCGTACATCACTCGAAATTGCCGGAAATGAGGGCTTGATTGAACATCCTGCGGGAAGTGCGAACGCAGTGGAGATGTTTTTGAGAACTGCTGAAGCTTCCGAACAAACGACTGGTTTGCCCAAAAGTCCGCTGATAGAAGATCCATACACATTGGAAATACGGCATTTTTATCGAGTTTTAACCGAGGGGATTACCCCACGCGTGACTGCGGAAGACGGACTGGAGGCACTAAGGATTGCTTTGTCCGCCTGTGAATCTGCGCGTACAGGTCATGCAGTTCAACTGAGAGGATAGAAGAACATGGCTGCTAAACTTCGCGTAGGCATTCTCAGTTTCGCTCATTTACATGCTGATGCGTATGTCTCTAATTTACTGGCAAACCCGTTGGTCGAGTTTATCGGCTTTTCCGATGACGACAGTGAACGCGCGCGGTTGGTTTCCGGTAAGTACGGCATAAGACATTTCTCAACTCACGCAGCACTGATTGATGCTCGTCCGGATGCAGTTGTGATATGCAGCGAAAACAGTCGTCATGCATCATTTGCTGTTAATGCTGCTGAGGCGGGTGTTCATGTGCTGTGCGAAAAGCCATTGGCTACTACTGTTGATGATGCACGCCTAATAGTGGAAACCTGTGAGCGTGCAGGTGTTGTGCTGATGACAGCTTTCCCAATGCGATTTAACGCGCCCGCGCTAGCAGTAAAGCAAGCATTAGCACAGGGTAGGGTAGGGCAGATTATTGCCTGCAGTGCCACTAATCAGGGAAAATGCCCCTACGAGCACCGTAGCTGGTTTGTAGATCCGCTGTTAGCCGGTGGTGGGGCAATGACAGATCACATCGTACATGCGGCGGACTTGCTGCGATGGTATTTACACAGCGAGGTGAAGCAGGTATATGCTCAATCAAATCATATTCTTTACGCGCAGGAAGCACCACAGGTTGAAACAGGAGGGCTGATCAGCCTTGAGTTTTCGAATGGGGCAGTAGCAACCATTGATTGCAGCTGGAGTAAGCCGCCAATTTATCCTACTTGGGGTGGTTTGACTATGA
>CAZBPB010000034.1:0-16350 GCA_964493565.1 uncultured Pleurocapsa sp.
CGCGCTGCAAAACGGCGCGGATTATCTGGCGGTTGCCAATATTCATGAGGCGCTGGAACTGCGAGATGCAGGGATAAGCGCGCCGATTCTAATGCTGAACTATTTACCGCCCGAAGCCGCGCGCCAGGCGATTCAGTACCAGATCACGGCGACAATTTACGATCTGGATCTGGCGCGTGCCTACGACAACACGGCGCGTGAGGTAGGCAGCAAACTGCGAGCACATGTCAAAATTGATACGGGCATGGGCAGGCTGGGCGTGGCTTCGGACAAAGCAATACTGCTCTTTCGCCACCTTGCCAAGCTGAACAATCTGGAAATTGAGGGGGTATACACCCACCTTGCGACAGCCGATGACGATCTGGATTATGCCGGCGAGCAGATAAGGCGATTCAGAGATATTGTTGCCCCGCTGCGGGCATCCGGCTATTCATTCCGCTACTTGCATGCGGCAAATTCGGCGGGCACGCTGCGCGGGGGAGATTTCCACTTCAACGCGGTACGGGTGGGGCTGGCGCTGTATGGCCTGTCGCCCTCGTCAGAGGTGCCAGTTTCAGAATCTTTTCGCCCGGTTATGAGCTGGAAAACGGTGGTCGCGCAGGTGAAAACGCTGCCGTCCGGTCATCCCGTTGGTTACGGCAGTACTTATCGGACTCGCGGCGAAGAACGGATTGCTGTGCTGCCCGTTGGCTATGCTGACGGCTTCCGACGCGCACCACGCAATCCCGGCAGCGTGCTGATACATGGCGAGTTTGCGCCGGTGGTTGGCCGTGTAAGCATGGAAAAAACCACCATCAACGTGACCGATATTCCCGATGTGGCGGTGGGCGATGAGGTGGTGCTGCTGGGGCGGCAAGGCGATAACCAGATCACGGCTGAAGACATTGCCGCTAATCTGGGAACGATCAATTATGAAGTCGTGACTACGATTTTGCCGCGCACGCCAAGGCGATAGTCAGCCACTGTAGGCTAACTGCCTTTGGTTGCTTCAGAGCAGCTCTAAAGCTGCCGCTAGTCTTCACCTGTAGTCAGGGTCTGGGTGATGGTTGGTGTTTCAATGAGCGATGGATTTTGCTGCATGTTGAGCAGCAGCATCATGGTTAAAGCAATGATAGCGATCAAGATTGCGCCGAGAAGAAGCGTGCGCGAAATCGGCGGGCTGGATCTGGCTGGTTTATTCGTCATGCGCCATCCCTAAACAAACACAAACGTGGTGTAAGTTGCTACAAGCAGCACACCGGCAAAGAACGGCCAATACATCAGTTTGAAGATCAGGTTGTTACGATACCGCAGCACGGGTATATCCAGACGCACCACTAGAAACGCATTGGCCGTCGCCAGAATAATGACCACATATAAAGCCAGATAGAGATATTCGAGATAGGTAATGCCCACCGCAGCGACGCTGTCGCGCAGGGCGGTGTGAGCAACGGTGATCACAAAGAACAGCGCCGCCGCAAAACTGAGTGTGGCGATAATTTCTTCCTGATCGCCCACTTTAGGGTCGCCAATGATGAAGGCGAACATCATGCCCGCTGCCACCAGACCCGGCAGCAGGTAGGCGAATACTGGCCCGATAAAGTTGCGCTGCAAATTGATGGTGAAATAGAGATCGGGCAAATTGGTCAGCCCGGCAAATTCCGAGATGACCAGCCCCTGTCCGTTATCCTGAAACTGATAACTGAAGTAACTGCTGTCTACCGTCCAGTTACTGATGAATACGTCCGGGGCAACGCCGGGCAAGAAAATCGGATTTTGCAGGCGATAGCTTTGCGAATCTGGTACCAACAATATCGGATATTGAATATCCGCAGGTTCCAGCCGGATAGCCAGAGCATACTGGTCAAAAGGAAAGGCCGTGGGAATAAATGCCTGTTTTAGATCAATGCCAAATTCCCATACCACCATCGTTTCGTTGTCAGTGCGAACACGATCAATTTCTTGCCACACCCATTCCACACCGGTGATCTGCGGGAATTGAACGCCGGGCAGCAAATCTTCGGGGGCATCGTCGGGAATATGCTGCCACACATAGCCATTAACAGTGACAATCGTCGGAGAGCTAAAATCCAGCGAATGCACCTCTATGCCGGTCGGGAGTTCAATGGCATCTTCTCCCTGCCGGGTAGCCTGATAATTTTCGGCGTAGCGCACTGCTGAAGTTTCACCAACCACAGTCACGCCATCTTCTGTACTGCTGCTGCGCGAGAGGATCAGCACAATAATGAGTACTGCCACCATGACCAGCGCAGATCCGACGGAGAGCACCCACCACGAGCGCGATGTAAAGGTATCAACGCGAGCAATCAAACCGATGCCAAAGATGGCGGCGATGCCATACGCCAGCACAATAAGCGATTGATCTTGCAGCAGTTCCTGTGCGGGGGGAAGCAGTTCAACCTTGTTGAGCACAAGCCCCAATAGCCAGCCAGTGGATGGGATCGGCTCAAAGAACACCCATGCGGGTTCCCCGGAAACGGGATCGGACATTTCAAACGAGAGGCTCTCGCCCTCTAATGCGCGCTGTGTCGCATCGCGAAGCGCATCATTCCCGCTGCCGGAGATGAACTCGTAGATGCGGCTTTGCCCGACCAATTCATTGACCGGGTTTGAGAGAAATAGGCCGTTCTGGGAAATGACGAAGCCATAGCCTGTATCCCCCAACTGAAGGGAGGCTATCAACTCGCGCATCCCTTCCAGCGAATAATCAATACTGACGACGCCAGCGGCTGCATCGGGCTGGTTTACGCGGTCAAACGGTATCCCAAACTCGATCAGCATTTTCTGCGCGCCGGTGGCAAAAAAGGGTTCGAGCCAGATCGAGCCTTGCGCCAGCGGCAGGTGAAACCAGCCGGTTTGGGGCGAATCAGGGGCAGCAGTTGGCGGCTGACTGTAGTCGTAACTCGCCCCGATAAGACTATCTAGCCTGCCATTGGGCAAGCGAAATTGATATTCCTGATACAACTGCTGATCTGGATCGTAACTATACGGGGTAAAAGTGACCGAAATGCCATCAATATCAGGCCGGGAGAGCAGTTCGGCGCGCACCCGCTGCGTAACATCCGTATACGCCAGACTGCCGTCGCCTAGATCAGAAGCCAACTGCGTAGCGATGCCAGCGATGCCGCCAAATACACGATCTATTTCGGCTGCGGCCTCGTCTGCCTGGCGCTGCGCATCTTCAAGGGCGCGGGTTTCCAGCACGCGAAAATTATCGAGATAACGAAAAAGCATCGCCGTTGCGATAATCAGAGAAAGGATCAGCCCGAGGAAGAAGAAAGCGCGAACGCGGCGATGCGGTGATTTCATACGATGGGTCGCTGGCAGCCTGACACGATGACGTATAGGCTGGCTAGTCTAGCGCAGGGAGAGGCAAAAGCGTAGAGGAGAGCGAAATGGTGTGATAACAAAAACGCGCCTTGAAGGGCGCGCTTTAACCTGCGGAGAGGGAGGGATTCGAACCCTCGATGGCCTTGCAGCCATACTCATTTTCGAGACGAGCCCGTTCAACCACTCCGGCACCTCTCCATGCCGTCACATTATACATGGGCTGAACTTCGGGTAAATCCCGAATTTACAGGCACGATGGACTTAGGTACATTTATGTCATATTCTCTCAGGAGTAACTTTGATGGTCGTCAACGGCAACATTCTCCTTCGCAGTTTAATCACTGGTATTCTGGTTGGCGCGGGCAGCGTGGCAATTTTCTTCATCTTCCCGCCGAGCCAGGAGCCGATCTTTGATATTCGCGTTACGATTGCATTCTTTTTGATCGGCTTTTTCCTGGCGCTGTTCAACATGGGGCATTACGAAGCGCAGCGCCGCAAGCACGAACACGGCCCGTACAACCCGCAAAGCGATCACAATAAATCTTCGCATAAGCATTAACGGCTTCGTATCCGTCGGTGCTGGTCAAGCCACCCTTTAATTGCGGTTGATTGAAGGGTAGAAAGCGCAAATCGCATGAGTGCCACGCCACCTGTTGTGCTAATCACCGCGCCAAGCAATCTTGGCTTGATGCCACCACCACACCGATTAACACCGGGCACGTCGTTCGCGCCAACCGCCCTGTTAAAATCTGGCTTAGCGCATGGCTTGAAGGCATCACGCATTATTGATGTGCCCGCCCCCGATTATGTGCCAGATCGCTCGGAAGAAACCGGCGTGCGTAATGGCGAAGCCATCCGCCAATACAGCTACCAGCTGGCGGATATTGTTAGCGAGGTGCTGGATGATCGTGCGCTGCCGCTGGTGATCGGCGGAGATTGCAGCATTGTGCTGGGCGATTTGCTGGCGCTGCAATCACGCGGGCGCTACGGACTGCTGTACATTGATGGTCACACCGACTTCCAAATGCCCGCCACTTCGGCAACGGGCGGCGTGGCAGGGATGTGTTTAGCCATGGCTGCCGGGCGCGGGCCAGAGCTGCTGACCCATTTTGACAGCGATCACCCGTTGATGCTTGAGGAGCGTATCGTGGTGATGGGTACGCGCGATCAGGATGGCGGCCCTTTAATTGGTTCGACACACATTCCACTGTATGACGTGCCAAAGATCCGCGAAATGGGCATTGATGCCGCAGTTGATCAGGCGACAGCCGGTTTTCAACAGCATCGCCTAAAGGGCTGCTGGGTGCATATAGATCTGGATGTGCTGGACGGCAGCCTGATGCCAGCGGTGGATTCGCCGACCACAGGCGGCCTGACTTACGACGAACTGGCAGGCATTATTCACCACCTGCTGAAATCAGGCATGGTCACGGGCATGGAAGTGACGATCTATGACCCGACACTTGACCCTGACGGGGGTTATGCGCGGCAGTTGGTGGAAATGCTGGTCAAGGGGTTCGGAGGGTAAATCCGGCAGCACCGGAACAGGCATCATCGCAATCTGAACTACATTCTGTAGGGACACGCCTCGGCGTGTCCGTTGTTTTTATCGGCTATCAGCGCATATCCTGAAAGAATGCCCTTATCTGCTCATTGGCTTCTTCGGCAAGTAGGCCACCCTGCACATCCACGCGGTGGTTTAAGAGGGGATGCCGCAGTAAATCCATGATACTGCCACCTGCCCCGGCTTTGAGATCGGGAGCGGCGTAAACCAGACGCGGCAGACGCGCCAGCACCATTGCCCCGGCGCACATGGCACACGGCTCTAAATTGCAATACAGCGTGACGCCATCCAGACGCCATGATCCAAGATGAGCCGCCGCCTGACGGATCGCGAGCATCTCGGCGTGGGCCGTAGGATCGTGATCAGCTTCGCGGCGGTTGTAACCCGCGCCGATGATCTGGCCTTGATAGACCGCCAGCGCGCCAATCGGCACATCCTGCGCGGCTAACGCCTTTTCCGCTTCTAGAAGTGTCAGGCGCATATAATCGAGATCGTTCAAGAAGTAGGTTTCCGCTTTGAACTATTGTGATGAAGATACCACAGGGAATAGGAAAGCGCGCAGTAGAAACCTCACCCCTGCTTCCCCTCTCTATGAAAAAAGAGGGGAAGGAAAACAGCCTGTGATTAGCGGGCGATTACGCCGGATGAAGTTCGAGGGTTTCTTGAACCAGTGGGGCGATCTCTTCCCATTCCACGCTGGTCTGGCGGCCATTATCAAATTCGGCGGTCAGCCACGCATGAATTTGCAGCAGGCCGGGATGATCTTTGGGCAGGTCTATCCCCATGTGCTGGCGGATCAGGAAGATCAGCCCTGCGATGCCAGAATCTTTAGTCAGCGAAACTTCCAGCGGCCTGCCGAGCAGTTCGGGTACATTGAAGGGCGCGTACATCCACCAGAATTTGTTCAGACCGTCGGCATGAACGCCAGCGCGGGTGCGGTGGGCATCGCGACCATAGAGCGGATACTTGGGCGGGATCGGCTCGCCCATATCGGTATACAGATCTACCAGTTCGTTCAACGCAGCGAAATCCGGCTGGTTGGCAGCGAAATAGCCCATGCCGATCAGATGCAGGAGCACGCCCTCCAGCGGGGCGTTGCCGGTACGCTCGCCCTTGCCCAACAACGTGCCATTGATGGCGGCGCAGCCTTCGCGGATGGCGGCAAGGCAGTTGGCGACCACTAACCATGTGTCGTTGTGCGGGTGAAATTCGAGGTCTTCGGGCGCAAGGCCAAGCGCGCGCAGTTCGCGGAAAATACGGGGGATGCTGCGCGGCAAGTCAACATCTTCATAGGGCAAGCCTAATCCCATGGTATCGCACACGCGGAATTTGGGACGCAGGCCAGATGGTTCACAGATTGCCTGAACCGCTTCCACAAACGGCTTCATGAAATCCATCGGTGCGCGTGTGGCATCTTCTAAGTGTAGACGGGGGCGAATACCCGCGTCTACGGTTACGCGCACAGCATCGAGATAGGTTTGCGCGGCCTGATTACGACCACCGGGCTTGAACTTGTGGAAGGTGTGATAGTCAGAGGCAGAGGCCAGCATGCCGGTTTCTTTTACGCCGAGTGTACGGATCAGCTCAACATCTTTAGGCGTGGCGCGTATCCATGTGGTCGGCTCGACCGGCGCGCCAGCATGATAACGTTCCAGTGCGGCTTCCAGCGCGGCGCGGTCTGAAGGGCGGTAGACGAAAAATTCGGCCTGCCGCAGCGCGCCGCTGGTTCCGGTGAACTGGCACATCAAATCGTAGATTTGCAGGCTTTGCTCAGTCGTAAGCGGTAATCCACCCTGCTGACCATCGCGGTGCGTGGTTTCAGTCATCCATACGTCAGTTGGTAGGGTATTCGGACGATCCGTCCAGACATACTGCGGGAAATCGTCGCGCGGGAAGCTGTCTAAAAAGTATTCGGGAGACTGCGGCTCAGGGATCATGTTCAAACCTCATACTGTGAATATTTGCACGACTGTAAACATATTGATTTAATTTGTAAATCTTGATTTAAAAATCAATATATAGGCGCCCGTATGAAATACATGACCGCGCAAGAAGCCGCAGACCGCCTGAACATTAAACATGCCACGCTGTATGCGTATGTGAGCAGACGGCTAATCCGTTCGGAGCTGACGGAAGATGGCAGCCGCGAACGGCGTTATTTCGCAGAAGATGTAGAAAAGCTGGCGACGCGCAAAGATCAGCGGCGTAACCCGGCGAAAGTGGCACAAGAGGCATTACATTGGGGCGCGCCGGTGATGGACTCGGCGCTGACGTTGATCGTAGATGGATCACTTTACTATCGCGGGTATGATGCTGTGGAACTGGCAAAAACGCACAGCTTTGAACAGGTCGCAGCGATGCTTTGGCTGGGCGATTTTGAGGCAGCGGCCAGCTTATTTGCGAGAGCAGCGACCAGCGCGCCAAAAATTGGAACGCTCCCGGCCATTCAATCCCTGCAAATAGCGCTGGCGCAGGCTTCGGCAGATGACTTAAGCGCATATACGCTGGAAAGCGCGGCAGTGGCAAAAACAGGCGCGCGCATTTTAAAGCTGATGACGGCGGTGATCACAGGGGATCAGGGGATGCCGATTGCCGAAACGCTGGCGGCAGCATGGCGTACCAGCAAGGCGCAAGTGCTAAATGCGGCGCTGATTTTGTGCGCCGATCATGAACTGAACGCCTCATCATTCACAGCGCGGGTAGTGGCATCTACCGAGGCTACCCCGTATGCAGCGGTGACGGCAGGGCTGGCGGCGCTGCAAGGCTACAAACACGGGCGAAATACCGAGCGCGTATCCGCACTTTTGCGAGAAGTGGGCGAGGCGCGATATGCGCGAACGGTAATTGCTGAACGCTTGCAGCGTGGTGAATGGCTGCCCGGTTTCGGGCATTGGCTGTATCCGGAAGGTGACCCCCGCGCGCGGGCGCTTCTGAACATGCTGTACGGGATGCAGCCCGATCATGAGGCACTGGCGCTGCTTGAGGCGGTGCGGCAGGAAACGGAAGCGGCAATCGGCAAAGCGCCAAATGTGGATTTTGCGCTGGCGGGGCTGGAAATGGCTTTTCACCTGCCGCGCGGCGCTGCATTGACCCTATTTGCCTTAGGGCGTACAGCGGGATGGATTGCCCATGCCATCGAGCAATATGCGTCTGGCGAGATGGTGCGTCCAAGAGCGCGGTACGTCGGAAGGCTGCCCTCACCCGCCTGATTGTGGTGAAAGGCGAAATCGCCGCTTATCCATACCCCGCTTAAATACGGGTATTTCAGAACATGGAAAATTGTACCGGGCCGCCGTCATTCTCAGGCGGTTCCGGCTCATCGTCAGGCTGATCTTCAAGCGGCTCGATGATCTCGATCTCAGCCACAACTGCTTCCGAAAACACGTCTTCAACTATCACAAGTGCTTCCGGTATTTCAGGTACGGTAATTTGAAAGGTATCTGATTGAGGCTGCTGTTCAGCCTGTGCGAGTGTGGTGAGCAAGTCCATGTCCGGCACGTAATCCGGAGGCATCTCTTCAGCGCGCATCGTCGCCAGCACTCTTAGCTCGGCAAGCTGCTGATCGCTAAAGCCAATACGGCGCATCACGTCGGTCAGGGTGCGCTCGGTGACGGCATCCTGATTACGGATGGTGTATTGATAATGAGTGCTTAAGCATTCGCGCCAGTCGTCGGCAAATGGGCTTTGGCCGGGCATATTAACCTCAAATTACAGGGTCACAATTTGTTTCCATTCAGGCACAATAGCATTCACGCCAAAACGCCCCTTCAGGTTTTCGGCAAGTGCTGCGGCTGGCTCAATTTCGCCATGTACCAGATAAATATTCTTCGGGCGCTTTTGCATAACCTCTACCCATGCAATCAGGCCGTCGCGGTCGGCATGGCCGCTAAAGCCATTGAGCACCTCACATTGAGCGCGATTATCATAAGGTTCGCCAAAGATGCGTATCTGCGGCGCGCCATCTACGAGCCGTCGTCCCAATGTATGCTCAGCCTGCCAGCCAACAATTAACACTGTGGTGCGGGGGTCTTCAATATTATTCTTCAAATGATGCAAAATACGTCCGGCTTCAGCCATGCCGCTGGCGGCGATGATGACCGCTGAACCTTGCAAGAAATTAAGCTGCTTGCTCTCTTCAACCATGCGCGTGTAGTGCAACCGCTGAAAGCCAAACGGATCTAACCTGCCGCCGTCCGAATTGATGAATGCCAGAATTTCATCATCAAAACATTCGGGATGCAAGCGGTAGATGTTAGTGACATCAATCGCAAGCGGGCTGTCTACATAAATCGGGATGTCTGGCAAATCGCCCTGCCGCGCAAGTTGGTGCAGCGTAAGTACAAGCTGCTGGGTACGACCAACGGCAAAAGCTGGAATCAAGACCTTGCCGCCGCGCCTAAAAGTATTGGCAACGATGCGTTCCAACGCCCTTGTTTCATCCTCAAACGGAGGGTGCAAACGATCGCCATAGGTACTTTCCATGATCAGAGCATCACAGCCATCAACCGTGAACGGATCGCGCAGAATGGGCATCCCTGCACGCCCCAGATCGCCGCTGAAAACCAGCCGGACGTGGCGCTTATCTTCAAAATCTTCTATGTCTAATATCACGAAGGCGCTGCCGAGCATGTGTCCGGCATCGCGCAGGGTAACAGTAACGCCGGAAGCCACCTGATGGGGGCGGTCATAGCCAACACTGGAAAAATAATCGAGCGCGTGCAATACATCCTGTCCGGTATATAGTGGTTCTACCGGCGATTCGCCCTTTTTCAGCTTGTGCTTATTGAAGTACTCAGCGTCACTTTCCTGAATATGGGCGCTGTCCATAAGCATGGCAGCACACAAATCGCGGGTGGCATAGGTACACAGGATCTCACCGTCATAGCCCTGCTTGACCAGATTCGGAATATTGCCCGAATGATCAATGTGAGCGTGGGAAAGCACGAGCGCGTTGATCGATTCAGGGTTGAAAGGGAAGGTGCGGTTGCGCTGGTTGGCTTCGGCACGTCTACCCTGATACATGCCGCAATCGAGCAAGATTCGCTGTCCGTTAACCTCGATTAAGTGCTGCGAGCCGGTCACCGTTTGGGCAGCGCCGCAAAATTGCACTTTAATCATGGCATTCCCCCGTCAGGTTTATCTGCCAAAGCTCGTAAGACATGCCCTGCCTCTCTCTAGCGATCTGCTTATGCATCCAGATACAGACGCTGGTTTAGACGCCACGCCGTGTGCAAGGACAGAAAGAACTGTTTGAGATCGCGGATGGTAACGTCATCATCCAGCTCGTCCTGCAAGATGTAGGGAAATTCGCTGGCGATCTGTTCTGACGTGAGCGTGCCGTTCATGATAGCAACCACCGCAGGCGCTTCCGCGTCACGTGGGATTGCGCCGAAAAGCAGCAGCAAAATACCAGCGTGAGCAGGGGTGATACTGCCGACCATAAACAGCATCTCAAATATCTGATCGGCGCTCATGGTGAACTCGCCCATGTCACGTCCGCGCACCCGCCGTTCCTCAAAGTACGCCGGATTCACCCGCAGCGAACGCGCAGCATCGCCAGTATAGCCATTGGCGTTAACGCCTTCGCGCAGCAGCAGCCAGATAATCGGCTGCTCAATGCCGGGCAGTTGATTCAACAGCCACGCTTCGGCCTGCGAAGAAATCGGATAGGCAATCTGGCCTGAGCAGCCAAACGAGCCGCCAGATACATTAGCCGGGCAGCCGACACAATAACTGGCTACCGGCTCTAACTCTGCCGCGAGATCGAGCAGTTCCTGCACAATGACGACGCGCATTTCTTCGCTGCCATCGGGCTGGCTTCGCACCATCTCGAAACCCATTTCAGAAGGTGGACGCTCATCTCCAGCCTCACGAAATAGGCGGATCACACTGGCAGCGCGTTCGCCAGCCTTCAAGCGATCAATGATGCCCTCTGTGCCAAATTGTTCGCGTGGAATACAGGGGTATTCCACCGCATAATCTATTGCCATGTCTTTAATCCGTCGCCTGCGCGCCAACAATATAATTCACCGGATCGCCCCCTAATTCGGGAAGGATCAGGCTGTAACTGGCGCTTTCGCCTGCCAGCAGCTGCGGGATTACATCAGCCCATGCAGCGCCGATCACGCGCTGTTGATCGTCAAACACCGTCACATAAACACGCAGGTTATAGACTGGCGTGTCAATAGTATTCGTAATCTGCCCGCTGATAGTCAGGTTGCCGTCATTGTTGAAGCTGGATTCATCTGTCCATTCCAGTTCATTTGCCCCGTATATCACCGCTTCAGGATCGTTTTGCCAGGTTTCGCCTCCCAATCGCAGCGCGAAAGTTTCAGCGATTGACGGCTGACCACCACCAAAACGCAAGCTGAAGGGCGCAAAACCGCCCGGTTCGATGCCATAGCCCATAATCGTATCTACCGCGCCGCCTGCTGAAAGACCGTCAACCGTTAGGAAGGTTGCTTCTACAGGCAGGTTGCTTACGGGGGATGAGCCATAGTTGGCAACTTCGCCAGTGATAAAGAACACGCCCTCAGAAGTCGTCCACGTAGCGACGTGCAAAAAGCCGAGCGATGCAGGTTTGACGAAAGTCAGTGTCGAAAAATCTGCGGGGGTCAGGGTACTTTCTGACGAGAGTGACAGGGTGTTGGCAACCAGTTCGATTTGGCCTGCCAGAGCAGCATCTTCGGGCACGATCACTTCCAAGACAGCAAAACGCGAACCATCCCGCTGCAAAAAGGTGTTGACCTGTTCGGTGTTTCCAGCAGGAGCCAATCGTAAACCGGTCATCCGCCAGCTGCCATCACCCAGAGCCTCGCGGTTTTGTTCGCTGTAAGATTCGATATCGGGGCGAACCTGCGACTGGTACTGCTCGATCAACTGACCGAAGGTTTGCGAATCAATTTCCTGACCGAGATCGATCACCGAAACAGAGAGCAGCGCCTCATTACTATCGGGTGGCGCAAAGGCTGCGCTGGCAAGATTGGTGGTGTACTGTTCGTAAACCGACCACAAACGCGGCGCGTTAATCGAAAATACGCCGCTGGGATGGGTGTAGGTGATCGGAGACGTGTCAGCAGGTGCGGGCGTCGGCGCAAAAACCACAGCGCCACCGCTGCAGGCAGCCAACAATACGACCATGAGAAGTGAAAACGGACGTGCGAAAAGAGATGCGTTCATGAGACGTATTGTAGCGCGTTTCGACGGGGGATTCACGCCGTAAGGGCGGTTCGTGAACCGCCCTTACGGCCCCCAAAGAGGCAGACCTAGATTTTACAAACGATGATCAGTTTCAGGCGCGTTACCGCGTTTATCCCACCAATTCTTCCAGCTTATCCACGTAGCGCGTCAGCACAGCAAAGGTGCTTTCGACGGCATCAGGTCTGGTCATGTCAATGCCCGCGATCTTGAGCGCTTCCAGCGGATAAACCGAATTGCCGAGGCTGAGGAACTTGCGATAGTTTTCCATCGCGCCGGGCTTGCCTTCTAAAATGCCTTCCGCCAGCGCATGGGCGGCACTGATGCCGGTAGCATACTGGTACACGTAGAAGTTGGCATACAGATGCGAGAAGGTTGCCCATGTAATGCCAGTGCGGTCACCATCGGGATCGAGTTCGCCACCATAGCCTTCCTGATACAGCTCAAGCATACGCTGGTTCATCAGTTCAGCGGTCAAGCCCTCGCCGCGCTCGGTGCGCTCGTGCATTTCCAGTTCAAAGCGTGCAAGCGTGGGCATGATGAAGAAGTATCGGTGGAAGTTATCCATCGCTTCTTCGATGACTGCTATCTGGAACTTAGGATCGGGATTGTTCTTGAGCAGGTATGCGCGCACCAACGCCTGATTAAAGTTGGAGGCGACTTCCGCCACGAACAGCGAGTAATCAGTATCTACCCACGCCTGATGATGGGTCGTCTCATAACTGTGCATGCTGTGGCCTAGTTCGTGCGCCAGTGTGCTAAGCGACTTCAAGCCTGCGTTCCAACTCATCAGGATGAAGGGATGCGTGTCGTAGGTGCCATACGAGAACGCGCCCTGCGTCTTGCCAATATTGGGCAGCACATCCACCCAGCGCTCTTCAAGACAGCCTCTGCGAACCGTTTCCACATAGTCAGCGCCTAAAGGAGCCAGACCTTCGCAAATCAACGCTACCGACTGCTCAAATTCGAGTTCAGGGCTTTGGCTGATCGGCGCCCAGATATCCCAGGGATACATGGTTTCAACACCGAGCGCCTTGCGTTTGACTGCCCAGTAGCGATGCCACGTAGGGATATTCTTCTGGTACGTGTCAATCAAACTGCGAAAGACTTCCGGCGGAATGTTGTTCTCAAAAAGTGAGGACTCCAGCGCAGAGTTATAACGGCGAACGCGCGAACCGAATACAGCCTGTTTAATCGCAGTCGAGTAATTACTGGAAAGCGTGCCTTTAAGCGCCAGATAACCGTCCGCATAATGTTGCCAGCCAGTGCGCCGTACTTCACGATCCGGGTGCCATTTGATCTCTTCAATCGTTCCCTGCGTAACCGGAACTTCAAGGCTGCCCGCGCCAACAGCCGGCTTAAACGGTATTTCCGCGTTGGTCAGCACTTCAGCAGTGTTCCCTACCTGCCCGAACGGTTCAGCCAGCATGCCCATCACTTCTTCAATTTCGGCGCTGCGAACGTGTGCCTGCTTGCGGAACAAATTATCAATATAGTGAGCATACGTTGTAAGCGGCTGATGTTCTTGCATCCATCGTTCGAGCGTCTCTTGCCCGATATCCAGAATTTCAGGATCGCTGAAGGCAACGGCGGCCATCACCTGACCATAAAGCGCGCCAGCCTGGCCAACCATCGCACCTGCCTGCTCGTCGGTAGTATCGCAGGCTTGATTCATGGCAGCGTAGAAGTAGATCGTTTGCAACCGTCGAACGAGCTGTGAAGATTCCTCCAAGAAGGTATACAAAACACCGGCGCTTTCGCTCAAACGCCCCTCATAACTTTTGATTGCGGGGTAAGCCGCCACCAACGCTTTATAGGCTTCCTGCCATGCGTCGGCATCGGCAAAAACACTTTCTGCGTTCCAGGTATACTCTTTTGGCACATCCTGCCGTTTTGGCAATTCAACTGTATCTGCCACGATGCTGGCTCCTTCTGTTTCAATGACTATAGTTTAAGAATAATTCATCATTTAAAAAATTCAAAGTGATACACATAACCCGGTTTGTACGGTCAATTCTCTTAAGCGATTGTTACATAATAAAAACATTCAGGTTACAATAAGAGGAGAAACTATGAAATCAGTGTCCGGGTTCAATTCTTATTCATATGGCTAACAGCGTCAATTTTCCCGATATTCTGGGTGAACTTACCCGGGGCGAACGTGTGCAGTTTACGCCGGTGGATGCGGCAGTTGCCCTGCGCCCACGCACGCCGCGCGTTGGCAAACCTTTCGAAATCATTGTGCTCCTACAAAATACGCTGGCAGCGCCGGTTGATGTAATCGTTAGCCTGCGTTTACCAGAGCAGGATACTAAGAAGCAAAACGGTCAATTCATCGCCCACAACAACCGCGTGGTGGTAGGCATGAAAGCTGCCGAAGTTGGCTATCTTTCGCTTTCAGCAATGACCCTGCCCACCACCGTCCCCGGCGATCTGTATAAATTCACCGTCGAAATACAGGCTAAACCGCAGGCCAAAGAACGGCGCATCCGCACACCTGAAAGCGGCACCACCATACCCATAGATGTGCTGCCAGAACGCTCGCGTGAAGAATTTGCAGCGTTGAAATCGCTGGTCTATGTGACTAAAAAGACACTCGGGCGAAGCATGATTGAAGCCCCATTGCCTCTTTTTGGAAGCGGCATCAGCCCGATGAACGCCACCTCGCGGGCAGGCTGGAACAGCCTGTGGGCGTTGACCGATACGCCAGATGCGCGTCCGATGATGTATGTATACGGAGACGATCTGCTCTTGGAGACGTTCCCGCGCGTGCGCCGCCAGCAATCGTACAGGCCGCTTTTACAGGCCACCTACGAGCATTTCCGCGTCGCCGGGTTTGACCTGTACGAACCGGAAGCAGCGGTGATCGCCAAGCTGCTGGCGCTGCTGCTGGAGTATGCCGCGCCGGTTGAAAGCGGTCATGGTTACGCCAATGCCGGGCGCTATTCCGTCGCCCCGATGCTGATCAATAACCCGATGGAGTTAAATCCCGCGCCGGAACTTCCCCGATGGGTGCTGGGGATGCTGCGCAGTATTGACAGCAGCGCCGGGAATGCCCGCGATCCGATGCCACTTTTAGCGGGAACGCTGTATCCTGCGCTAGCCTATGACGCGGCGCGATTTGCGTTTACGCTGGTTGCGCGGGAAACAGGCGAAAACTTAGGGGACGAAGCCGAGCAAGCGCAGTATGCTAACGAGCTGGCACAGGCGCTCGCGCAGGATGATCAGGCTTTGCCGCTTAATTTCAGCCGCGTCTACCTACCGCTCATCATTGGCGGTTTGTTCATCAATGAACAGATGCCGATTGCCCGTGAAGCGCCGGAAGAACTGGTGAGTTCGCTTACACGTATCCTAACTCAGCGCGCACCATTTTTACCTGATGAGACAATCCCGCTGGTTGAAATAACCAGAGGGGTAATCGCCCGTATGGAGCATAAATACGGATTTCGTTCGGGAGCATGAGTTGTGAATAACCCACTGCAATTTGACCCGATGTTACCCGACGTGCTTGGCATGATCGCGCCGCCGAATGCGCGAATTACGCTGGATTCGCTGCAGTTGGCGCTTGGTGTGTTTCCACGTCAGGCATACCTGAACCAGCCGTTTGAAGTGGTGGCAATTCTGCAAAGCATGATTGACCAACCGATGAATATCCGGATCGCGCTGCAGCTTCCGGTCAAAGACCCCAATGGCAGGCCGGTGAACATCGCTGCCGCCAAAAAGATGGTTGATCTTCCCCTGAAAGCTGGCGAAGTTGGCGCGCTGCGTATCCCTGTAGTGGCGCTTTCACCTACACAGCCGGGCGATAACTACCCGATACAGATTGCGGTACGTTATCGCGCAGCCCGTTCAGGAAAAGCGATGCGTCCGGTCACGGGTGGCGCTCCCGCCTCGGTGCTGGCGGTATCGCCATTCAAGTTACAGGCGCTGAGTGATATTGAATTTGTGCGCCACCCGCAGCATGCTTCACAGGAAAATGTGACGCTGCAATTTGACATCGCGCCAAGACGGATGCCAAACCCGCCGCAGGAATTGAAAATCGCCTACGAAACCCTGTGGACGGTAGATCAACTGGCGGAAGAACAGGAACTGCTGGCGGCCAAAGTCGAAGAAGCGCGGATGATCGCCTCCACCCTCACCCGCCATCACATCTACACAGCAGTGCTGCGGCGCACAGAGGAGTTGTATGCCGATCATGGGATGGCGCTGCATCCTGGCGAAGCCAAAGCCATCGCTAAAATGATAACTTACACGCTCGA
>CAZBPB010000035.1:0-12665 GCA_964493565.1 uncultured Pleurocapsa sp.
GAAATGTTGTGGTAGCCCCACGGCATTAAAATCGTAGTTACTGCGTCACCATCCGGCGCGCTCCAGATGAATTCTGTGCCCATCTGGTCGCCTTCAACACCCATCCCCCGCCAGAAAAAAGCATTATCAATCCCGAAGCCCCGCAAAATCTGCGGAAGCTGCGCGATATGCCCGAAACCGTCCGGCACATAGCCGATATTCACCACGCCGCCATACGCTTCGCCCAGCCGTCGCCCCAAACGCAAATTCCGAATCAACGACTCAGGACTGACCAGAAATTCATCCGCCAGCACAAACCACGGGCCAACCTGTATCCGTCCGCTGCGGCAGTAGTTCTGCAGTTCTCCGGCTTTTGTTGGTCGTGCTTCAAGGTAGTCATCAAGCACGCTCATCTGGCCGTCAAGCATATACACCTTATATTCGGGATCATCTCGCAAAATCTCCAGCAGGTGATCAATCAAGCGCACTAACCGGATGCGATATTCTTGAAATGTACAGTACCAGGCACGATCCCAATGCGTATGGCTGACTAGCGTTGCCCGGTAGCGCCCGTGTTCACGCAAATTCACTTCAGCCTCCAAATATTGACAGCCACAGTAGTTGACTATATATTTTCGTCAAATGTCTAGACAATTATAGCCGGTTGTATGCTTCCGGCAATTGAATTTCGTATGTAGATCGCCTGTCACATCTAAACATGATTACGTTACTCTCATCCCAACCGGGTAATTTGGAGTGTAGTGGAGTAAAAAATGTGTGCTCTAAAACACATCACCATCGAAGAAAACGTTGAGTATTTAAAGCGTTACGCTTTTTTTGAACGCGCCGCCATGCGCGCCCTTGCCGGTTGGCTTCCCGGCGTACCGGAATGGGATGCCAAAAATGAGATCGGCCTTGACGTTTGGGAAAGTGCCGACGGTGTAAACGTGATCTATGGTCGCCTGCGTGAACTGCGTTGCTATCAGCCAGAACGCAATATCGGCGCCATTCTGCCGGAAATCGCCACAGCGCTCGACGAATCCGCCAATTCCGCTGAAGTGATCGCAGCCGTCTATCTGGTCATCAAGAAGCAGCTTCTGGAGGCGCTGCGTACGCATCCCGAAGTCACATGGAGCGATTTTGACAATCCCACCGTCAAAATCACCGAACAGTTAATCTCCGCCCTCGAACGTCAGGTTGCATGGGCAGAAGAATTTTTCCCCACTATCGCCGCTAACTATCCCGGGTGGGAAATCTGGCGCGATTACGTCGCCGGTCTGCTCAAGGCAGATGGTGGCATCAATGGCGCGGGTAAAAAGAGCGAAGTCCCCGCCCGCCCTGAAGGTCATGCGCTGCTGCTCCCCTGGATGGAATGCCAGCGCATGCCTGATTGGCCGATCTTTAAGCCTGATGAAGACATACAGCCAGATCGTGAAAGCGATCCTGAAGGCTATCGTCTATGGCGCTTCAAACACTATACCAACGAAATGACCGCCGCCGAAACCCTCGGTTCAATCCTCTGGATGACGCCGGAAATGTCGTGGGAATATCAGCACAACGTCGCCCGTCACCTATGGGACGAACTGCGCCACAGCCAGCTTGGTCAAACCCGCGTGCAGCAGCTTGGCTTAAAACTCAATGAAGTGCCGCAGGTTGTGCAAATCTACAACGTCATGATGACCCTGCCTGCCGTCGAGCAGTATGCCCTGCTCACCACCGTGATCGAACCCAACGGCATGCCCGAAAAGACCGCTAACCGTGAGCATTGGGAAGCCATCGAAGATGAAATTTCCGCCGCCGCCGTCAGCTATGACTGGAGCGATGAGAATTTCCATGTCCGTTGGGGGCAGAAATGGACGCCTGTCTTGTTGAAAACCTATAACTATCCTGAAACGCCGGACGAAATCCGCGTGCGTATGGAAGCATGGATGCTCGAAAACACGCCCGTCAAAATGCAGCAAAACCACGCCCATCAGGAATATTAGGCAAGTCGCCGCCAGTAGAAGGGCGCAGCGTGCTGCGCCCTTCGGGCTTAACAAAAAGGCTAACCACCATGCCGAAAGCGATACCCGCCACCCGCCATACCGCGCAGTTCACCCGCGTGAACGATGCCTCGGCCATCCTCAAGCGCTTCTATATCCTTGAGCGCCAGATGATGCGCGCCTTCGCTGGCTGGATGATCAACACCAGCAACGTTGAACTCAAATTCTTCCTTGCCGGTGAGCAGTGGCTCTGCTCCCAACATGCCGATTCACTCCGCACCCGTGTTCTCGAACTTCGTTATCCGCGCCGTGACGTAGATAAAAAGTGGGATGCCGAAGTTATCGTCTTCACTGAAGAAGTGATGGCCGCCGCTAACCTCAGCGAATTTCTAGCGGGTGCTTATGATGTCCTGTTTCCGGCTTTGGTCAGCGATATTCACGAATATCTGGAGCGTGCCGACGCTCTTGACGATGCTCCGACCGTATATCGCCTCCGCCATATCCTGTTCGATACTGAAGCCCGCATCGAACGCGCCCGCGAGCAGCATGATTTGTATCTGACTCATCCCTCAAATGTAGCCGAATGGCGCGATTATATTGGGCGTTTCCTCTCCAGTATTGGCCGTCTAAGCGGGCTTGGCGAGCGCCGCCCTGCCCCGACAGATCATCCCGCCGCCAGACGCCCGAAATTCACCATTCCTCAAACCGTCGAGCGTGATCAGCGCTTCAAGCCTTCCCTCTTCCACCTGCCCCACGAAAATAAGTACGACAGGGACGGAGCCGCCGCGTGGAAACGCATTGAATCGCTAGATAAGCGCGTCGCCATGCAGGTCTGGTCTGCCATCAGCCATTTCAACGAAATCTGGGCATCCGAAGTCCCCGCCTCTGTCCTCTTCGATCTGCAAAATCAGCCGTGGGATTTCTACCTCGATCTCGCCCGCTGGTCATACGACGAAGCCCGCCACAGCATGATGGGCTACCGCGCCCTGCAAGGTTGGGGATGGGATGTTCCCGCGCTCATTCCCTACGGCGGCGCCCTCTATAATGCGCTTGGTCACATGCCCGCCGCTCAGCGATTAGCGCTTCTTTACTACTACGAAGAAGGTTTACTGCGCAGCGGTACCAAACAGGTCGAGATTAAAATTCTCGAATCCGCAGGGGACGAAGGCAGTATTCAAGACATGGATTATGACTGGGCAGACGAAGCCATTCACGTCAGCTACGGCTTCAAATGGCTTCGTCACCTGCTAGGCGATGACAGCGCCGGTCAAGCCGAACTCAAGCGCCTGACCGATGAAGCCCGTGAAGTCCTATCCGAATTTGTTCGCGCCAACGGCAGCGACCCCGCCTATAGCCTCGCGCCCTACTTTGACCGTCTCTATACCGTAATCTCTGAAATGAGCTTCGAGATTCCCGATGACGGGCTGGAAATTCACTGGGCGCCGGTGGTTGCAGACGAAGCCGTTCTAGAGGACTTGTAGCGCCTTGTACATCATCCGTCTTAGTAAGACCGGCGCAGTATTTCCAGCCGCCGAAGATGAAGTCATCCTCGAAGCTGCCGAACGCGCCGGCATCGTCCTCACCCATAGCTGTCGTGGCGGCACTTGTCGCGCCTGTATCACACGGGTGATCAGCGGTTGTATCGAGCATGATCCCGAATATGTGGATGAACTCAGTATTGATCGTAGCGAAGTAGCCGCTGGCTACCGTCTGTTATGCAGTTCTCTCGCCTGCTCTGACGCAGAATTGGATCGTTAAAAGCGCATGAAGCTAGAAATTTATCGTTCTCTCTGGGGTATGACCGGCACGCTCCAGGAAAACCTCGCCCGTGTCGCCCGGGCCGATATTTATGCTGGAATCGAAGGCTTTCTCAGCGCCGTAACTATCCCCGTTTCTGAATTTACAGCGCAAGTTCAAGCCGGCGGCCTCAAGCTGATCATGGCTGGTGCTGCCGCTACCACCGAAGAAATCGAGCCGCTGGTCACGAAACTCGCTGAATTTTCCCCGGTCAAAATCGGGCTGCACAGCGGCAAAGACAGCATGACTCGCGATCAGGCTTGCGCCTTTTTTGAGGAAGCCCTGCGCGTTGAGCAGAAAATCAGCATTCCCATCTCCCATGAAACCCATCGTGGGCGCATCCTCTTCAGCCCATGGGATACGCTCTTTTATCTCCGCCAGTTCGAAAACCTGAAGCTCGTTGCCGATTACAGCCATTGGGTAAATGTGTGCGAGCGTTTGCCCGAAGATCAGGCCGAAACATTGGAATTGGCAAATCGGCGTGCCTTTCACATCCATGCCCGTATCGGCTACGAGCAGGGACCTCAGGTGCCAGATCCCGCCGCTCCGGAATACGCCGCGCAGCGCGCATGGCACGAAAAACAGTGGTTGCAAATCAAGCATCATCGTCAGCAGGCGGGCGACGAAGTGCTCACGCTGGTGCCCGAATACGGCCCGCCTCCTTATCAGCACACCCTACCCTATACCCATGTACCTGTTGCCGATAACTGGCAGATATGTCTTTGGGCGGCTGAAAACGCTCGCAGCCTGCTCGGCTGAAAGGATTTTGCCCATATATCGTATGGGCAAGACGCGGCTTAAGCCGGATAGCTTCAGACTCCGGCGTCTATCTTGGAGAACGTTTGCATGGACTACGCCCCCTATAACGCCCCTCAGGGTTTCGACTGGGCCGTTCAACTTGAAAACTGGTCGCTTAATGGTAGCGCGCTTGAGTTGATCCTACGCACCGCTGGCGATAGACAGGCGCGTCTCTCAATCTCAGCCGTCTCGCCGTTCGTCTGGCGCCTCAATATGTCCATCCCCGGCGCAGTCCCGCAGCCGCCTACGCCCATTCTAGTGCCGCAGCCGCCCTCAACCGTAACCCTCAAAGTCAGCGAAGGTGAGGGTTTTCTACGCATTTCCGGCGCGGAAACCAACCTCAAAATTGACTTCGATCCCTTCTGCCTGCGCTTTTTGGATGCTGACGGGCGCGAAATCACCCGCGAAAACCCGCAGGACATTGATGGGCTAGGTAGGCCGTTTATCCTTCCGCTTGGCTTCGTCAATAGCGGTGGTGCGCCGCTGATCACCGAAACCTTTCACCTGCGCCCTGATGAACATCTTTTCGGTTTGGGCGAAAAATTCACGCCATTAGACAAAATCGGGCAGCGCATCATCAGTTGGACGCAAGATGCCTTCGGTTCCACCAGTGAGCGCTCGCACAAAAACATCCCCTTCCTGATCAGCACCAGCGGCTACGGCCTGCTTCTGGATACCGGCGCGAAAGTTACATGGGAACTCGGCACCATCTCCTGCCAGTCCTATACCATGAATATTGAAGGCCCGACGCTGGATGCCTACTGGATTTACGGGCCAACACCCGCCCAGATTCTCGCCCGTTATACCGACCTCACCGGTCACGCTCCTGTACCGCCCGATTGGTCATTCGGTCTCTGGATGTCCGGCAGCGGTGCGCGCCGTGATCGCGCCAGCATCGAAACCATGATTGACGGTCTGGAAAGCCGCGATTTTCCCGCAGACGTGATCCACATTGATACCTGGTGGATGAAGTGGCGGCAGTATGCCAACTACCGTTTTGACGCGGAAGCCTTCCCTGATATTGAGCAGCTCATCGCCGATATTCACAGCAAAGGCTTGAAACTTTCCCTGTGGGAGCAGCCCTACATCTCGATTGAAAGCCACCTCTATGAAGAAGGCGTCGCCAGCAATTACTTCCTCAAACGCCCTGATGGCGAAGTCTACGTAATTGACTATGGCCTTTCGTTAGCGCCGCGTCCCGATGGCATCATCCGTGTCGCCACCCCTGAAACCTCGTGGAATGCCCCGGTCGCCATCGTAGACATGAGCAATCCCGATGCTGTACGCTGGTATCAGGATCAGCACCGCCCACTACTGCAAATGGGTGTGGACGTGTTCAAGACCGACTTTGGCGAAGACGTCCCTCGCGATTCGGTCTTTAGCAGCGGTCAAACCGGTGATACCATGCACAACCTGTTTCCCCTCCTCTACAATCAGGCTGTCTCCGATGTGACCGCGCAGGAAAAAGGCTACCGTCTGGTCTGGAGTCGTTCCGGTACAGCCGGAAGCCAGCGTTACCCCGTATGCTGGTCAGCCGACCCCGCTGCTGATTGGGACAGCCTCGCCTGCACCATTCGCGGCGGCCTTTCCATCGGTATGTCCGGTATCCCCTTCTGGAGCAGCGATATCGGCGGCTATCGTGGTATGCCGTCTCCGGAGCTGTTTATCCGTTGGGCGCAGTTCACGCTCTTCTGCTCCCATGCCCGTATGCACGGCGATAGCCCCCGCGAGCCGTGGGAATTTGGGGATGAAGCCGTCTCCATCACCCGTGATTACGTCGCCCTCCGTTATCGTCTGTTCCCCTATATTTACAGCGCCGCGCTCGAAGCCGCGCAAACCGGCTTACCCGTGATCCGGGCTATGCCCCTCGCCTTCCCCGATGATCCGAATACCTATGACAAAGACTTACAGTATATGTTTGGCGGCTCTCTGCTGGTTGCCCCTATTTACGACCCTTCTGGCGAACGTTTCGTCTATCTGCCTCAAGGCACCTGGGTTGATTTCCACACCGGAAAAATCTATCACGGGCAAACCAGTATTCGCGTGCGCGTCGGGCTAGACATCATGCCGATCTACGTGCGCGGTGGTGCGGTCATCCCTACCGTTGAAGCCGGCAAACGCATCACTTTGCCCGTTTCGCAAACATTGATCTGTGATGTCTATCCTCACGGCAGCAGCGCCTATACCTTGCATCAGTCAGGCGGCAGCATCCAATTTTCAACCCGCGAAACCGGCGAAAACACGGTGATCGAGTGGCAGTCTGGGGGTGAAACCGATCTCGCTTTCCGTTTCCCGATGCTTTCCACAAACGTTGCCATCGCCGCATCATCGGTCATCTGTCAAACAGGCCAAATTCAAGGCAGGCCAGCCATCATTCCGCAGCGCGCTAAACAAGGCTCAATCACCATCAAACATCAGTAAATCCGCAGTAGAAATACAAATATTCTGCGTAGATTCGTATATTATTCTAGAATATTTGACATCATGCCTCGATAGATGTAGAGTTTTGTATAGACAAATGATTAAGTTGTCTAATACAACAGGAGGGCGTTAGCAGACAACAATTTGCATTTGGACTGAACTATCATTCGTCAAAATTACTTGCAAGGAGAATTTGTTATGCTTCGTAAACTCTTGTGTGTAGTCGGCGCTGGCTTACTGCTGGTTCCGACGCTGGCAGTCTCCGCTCAGGCAGACTGCGCCGAACAAGTCACTCTCCGCGTTGACGACTGGTCTAGCGGCGACCGTGTGGAATACATGAATCAGGTATTGGAAGCCTTTATGGCTGAAAATCCCTGCGTCACCGTCGTCACCGAGCCGAACATCTCTGAGGATGCCAACACCCGCCGCCTCACCCAGATTTTGACCGGCACCGCTCCTGACCTGATCGCCACTGGCGAATCGTGGATTCCGCTGTATCAGGAAGCAGGCGCGTTCCTTGACCTGACCCCCTTCGTTGAAGGCGAGAACGGTTTTGACCCCGCCGAAATCTTCTATGAAGGCGTCTACAATCAAGGCTTCTATCGTGGTGTGCCTTACGCAATTGCCAAAGACTACAGCACCAGTGCCTTCTACATCAACAACGCTCTGTTTGAAGCCGCCGGTATCCCCCTGCCCGAAAATGGTTGGACTTGGGATGATGTGCTCAACATCGCTCTGGAATTGACCGTTGATGCCAACGGCAACAACGCCAACAGTCCAGACTTTGACCCGGAAAACATCGTGCAATACGGTCTCGATATCATTCCTGATGGCTGGTGGCGCGGTTTCCAGAGCTTCCTGTACTCGTTCGATGCGCATACCATCAGCGAAGATGGCACCACTACTGAAGGTTACCTGAACAGCGAAAACGCAGTCGCCGCATGGGAATTTTACCGCGACCTCGTACATGTTTATCATGTTGCGCCAAGCGCCACTGTTCTCGGCTCGATTGAAGGTGGACGCACGCAGATGTTCCAGGATGGTCAGCTCGCCATTGGCAACACTTTCCACGGCCCCTGGTGGCAGGATGTGTTCAACGAAACCCCCAATCTCTCCTGGAGCGTTGCGCCTCTACCCGCTGGTCCCGAAGGTACGCAGGAAAGCGCGGTCATGTGGATGGGCTGGGGTATCAATGCCAACACCGAGCACCCTGACGAAGCATGGGCGCTGCTGCGCTGGCTGACCACTGAACCCGGTCAGCGCGTTTTCGCCCTCAAGGCTTTGAGCGCAGATCAGGTCGTCAGCGAAGAAATGCAGCGCGTAGACGATCCCTACTGGGGCGTGTTCATTGACGAAGCCAACTCACTCGGTCAGCTCGATGAGCAGTTGAACCCCTACTATGGCCCGTGTGTGTTCACGCCTGCTGGCGACTTGCTCACCCGCGTGATGAGCGATGGTGGTGATGAAATTGATATCGCCGCCGAACTGAATGCGCTGGCCGTAGAAGCCGATGCCTGCCTTGCCGAAGCCGCTGAAGCCGGTGTAGCCGCGGTTGCCGAAGGTTCGTAAACCAATCTGATAATTTCATCAGGTTATGTGTAAGGGGCGCAGCATGCTGCGCCCCTTACGTCAACAGGGGTAGATCGCCTCACGGCTGAGCGCCAGCACTCGTGTTAGCAGAACGTTTTGTAACGTCCGCGTGAATGTCAATTATCAGCCAGCCCGGCCACCATCTCATCTTATACCGGTAGGCAACCCCCGTATTCTGGAGGCACGATGCTCGTCCGCCTGCAAAAACGTCTGAATTTGTCCTCGCCAATGGAACGGCGGGAGGCACTTACCTTCTATATCCTCATCAGCCCGTGGCTGATCGGGTTCCTGATCTTCTGGGCATACCCGATGCTGCGCTCACTGTACATTTCTTTCACCACCTACAGTTTGCAAGGCCCGCCTATCTGGGTTGGCTTCCGCAATTACGAACGCATCTTCAGCGACGCCGATTTCTGGCAGTCGCTCAAAGTTACCCTCACCTATGCCTTTGGCAGCGTGGTTGGCGGTACCGTAATCGCGCTCGTGCTGGCGCTAATCCTCTCGCAGAAACTGCGCGGCATCACCGTCTGGCGTACCATCTTCTTTATGCCTTCGATTTTGAGCAGCATCGCCGTCGCTATTCTGTGGCTGTATGTCTTTCGCCCTGAAGGCGGCCTGTTCAACCTTGCGCTCGGCGCTGTTGGTATTCAAGGCCCCAACTGGCTGAACAGCGAGCAATGGGCGCTTCCCGCCATGATCATCATGTCGTGGTGGACGATTGGCGGTCAGATCGTGATCTATCTGGCTGGCATCAAAGGTATTCCCGATATTCTCTATGAAGCCGCCGATCTAGACGGGGCAAGCCCCTGGCAGCGTTTCCGATTCATCACCCTGCCAATGCTCAGCCCGACTATTTTCTTTAACGTGATCCTGGCGATCATCGGCGCTTTACAGGTGTTCGATGTCGGCTGGGTACTCACCCGCGGTGGCCCCAACGACTCCACCCTCTTCTACTTGATCAATCTCTATGAACGCGCCTTCCAACTCGTACAGTTCGGGTATGCGTCGGCACTGGCATGGATACTCTTCATCATCATCATGGCGATCACCTTGCTGGTGATTCGCTCATCAACCTTATGGGTCTTTTACGAAACGGAGCAGCGCTGATGGCAGCCACTACCGCGCAAAAGCGCCCGCTTTCACGCTGGCAGGAATTTCGCAGGTCTACCCGCTATCAAAAAAGCGTTCGCAGCATCATCAGCTACGGCATTCTCTGCATCGGCGCGGCCTTCGTGCTCTTCCCCATGCTGTGGATGATTTCGTCTAGCATGAAGCCTTCCTGGCAAATCTTCACCAATCCGCCCATCTGGATTCCACAGGAATGGGAATCGGTTGTGGCTGGCAATACCAACCGCCAAATTCTGCTCTACCGTGTGCAGTTTGACGGCGAAACCGAAAACGTGATCCAGATCGGTTCGCGCCGCTATACCACCGCCATTGATGCCGATAAACTCGCCAACCTTCAGTCGGTGCCATCCGATCAGCTTGGCGATGCCACCGCAACCGTGATTGACGGCATCTCTTATAACGTGCGTCCCTGGACATTAGACGGTCAAACGCAGGATGTCGTTGCCCTTGCGCGCGGAGATGGCGATAACCTGCTGGTTGCGCCAATTGCCGATGTGCAGGCCGCCGCTCTTCGTATGCCGTTGGATGTGGTCAACAGCGGCGGGCGCGTGACCATTGAAATGGATGGTGCCGAGTTCAGAGGCCGCGAAATCGAAACCGAAGCAGGCACCTTGAGCGTTATCCCCATCGGGCCGGAAGCCGACCTGATCGTGGTTGCCGCGCCTGAAAGCGTGGCGAATGCCCGTCTGGTTCCGGCTGAACTCGTCGCCGCGGCTGGCACCGCCGTAGTTGGCGATACCGAACTTCCTTTGTCTACAGTCGAAGGTAGCGACGAAGAATATATTGTGCTGGCAACCGACTCATGGCAGCCCGTCATCAACGAAGATGAACTGGATGCTCATGCCTTTGTCGCAGATCGTTCAACGCTTGGCGAACGCGCCATACGCGATGTAAACGGTGTTGCCATTCAGGTTGCGCCCTATACGCCTGAAGGCGGCGCCGCGCAGGACGTGGCGATTCTAGTCAGCGGCACTCAGAACAGTCTCGTAATTCCGGTGGATAACGCCATCACCCTGCGGCTGGCACAGTACGCCGATATGACGACCACACGCGGCGATACGATGGATCGTATTCCCTACCGCGTGCAGGATGGCTACAGCGAAGGCGATGTGACCTCATCGGTGGCGCTGATTGGCGATCCGCGCAATATGGCGTTAATTGTGCCTGCCGATGCTGTTGACCAAGCCTTCGATGTGCCGCCGACCAGCCTTGAACGTGCGCTGCATACCGAATTTACCTTTGACTCGTATCGTGAAGCGCTGACCACCAAAGTTGGCGGAACCTACTTCCCAACCTTCTTTCGCAACTCGTTCATTCTGGTGATTCTGAACACCATCGGTCATGTGATCTCTTGCATCCTCGTCGCCTATGCTTTTGCCCGGCTGCGCGCGCCGGGCAAGAATTTCCTGTTTCTAGTGCTGTTAGGCACCATGATGCTGCCCTTCCCAGTCACGCTGATTCCGATGTACGAAATCTTCCGCGATATGAACATGGTCAACACGCTCTGGCCTCTGTTCATACGTTCGTTCTTCGGCAATGCCTTCCTGATCTTCATGATGCGCCAGTTCTTCGCCTCTATCCCCAAAGAGTTAGAAGAAGCCGCGCGCATAGACGGCGCCAGCACCCTGCGCATCATCTGGAACGTGTTCGTTCCTCTTAGCAAGCCGGCCATCGCCACCGTGATCATCTTCACCTTCTGGTGGACGTGGAACAGTTTCCTTGAGCCGCTCATCTACCTGAACAGTCCGGAAATGTTCCCGGTGTCTCTGGGCTTAAACTTCTTTCAAGATCAATATGGCACTAGCATCTACTTTGACCGCCTGATCGCAGCCTCGGTGTTGAGCATGCTGCCCATGCTGCTTTTATTCTTCTTCGCTCAGCGTTACTTTATAGACGGTATCCAGATGACAGGGATGAAATAACGTGGTTCTTGGAAATAGCACCCTCTCAAGTCTTGCGCTGCTGCGCCCCGGCGTGAAGCGCCGCCGCCTTTCCAGCTATGACCGGGCTGGCGGCAACAGCGATTGGTGGGAATTTGCCCCCGGCGAAACCCGCGCGATTGCTGAAATTGCAGGCGCGGGCAGTATCAAGCATATCTGGTGCACCATGTTCAGCAGCGCCGCCCACCAGTATCGCAAGGCTGTTCTGCGTATGTTCTGGGACGGCGAAAGCGAACCCAGCATCGAAGTGCCAATTGGCGACTTTTTCGGCATGGGGCATGGCATCCCCAAAAATTTCGTCTCGCTGCCGCTGCAAATGAGTCCGCAGGATGGCCGCGCCTTCAACTGCTGGTTCCCAATGCCTTTTGGCGAAGGCGCGCGCATCGAAATTACCAACGAGTGCGAGAAACAGTTGAATTTCTACTTCTACATTGACTATGAAGAATACCCGGCAGGCACCGACATGAGTGCCTACGGGCGTTTTCATGCCCAATGGCGGCGGGTTAACCCCACCAATGGCTGGGCTGACCCCACAGTACGCTGGGCAGACGATAACCATGACCTGATGCGCGAAGCCTGGAAAACTCCGAACCTGACCGGCGAAAATAACTATGTAATCCTCGAAGCCGAAGGCGCGGGGCATTACGTCGGCTGTCACGTTGATATTGACGTGTTCACCCGTCAGGCTAACGACTGGTACGGAGAAGGCGATGACATGATCTTCATTGATGGCGATCCGATGCCCACGCTGAACGGTACCGGTACCGAAGACTATTTCAATACCGCCTTCTGTCCGAAAACCGAATATTCCGCGCCCTATCACGGGGTAATCCTGTATCAGGGTACCGAAGATTGGCCTTGGCGCGGCAAAAATAGCGTCTACCGCTATCACATTGAAGACCCGATCTTCTTTGAAAAGTCAATCAAAGTGACGATTGAACACGGTCACGCAAACAAGCTCACGCTGGACTATGCCTCTACTGCCTACTGGTACCAGACCGAGCCGCATAAACTGTACCTGCCGCTGCCG